>NZ_LKET01000014.1 GCF_001317355.1 Oxobacter pfennigii | reverse complement strand
ACATAAAGATTTAATGTCGCGCTGATTAGAGTATTGCCAGGAGGTATAGCTCCGGTTAAATCAAATTTCAGAAGGCTTCTGTAAGCATCTGGAAGGCCATCGAATTGCAAATATTCACCGATAAATAGCACAGGTACGCCGGCGAAATTGCTGGTAGGAAAATATTCTGCTATATAAACATCATCAGTAGGTGTGATAGAGATAATTGGCATTCAGTTTCCTCCTTTACATAAAACTAACTGTCATATAATGGTACATATAGTCATTGCTCACTTTATCTATATGCTAACTTGTATATTTTGTTGATTAATATATACAAGTTTCTACAATGATGATTTAAATATAAATCGAATAAAAGGAATTGAACATATTGACTATATTTTTTATTTATGAAAAAATGCAGATATAAACAAAGAGGTGAAAAAAATGGATAAAAGCAATATCAAGATAAAGCTTAGAACCATTGTATTGGATTGCGGAGACGCAAAAGAATTGTCGGATTTTTATTCAAAGCTTCTAGGCTGGGAGAAAACTGTAGTCGAAGAAGACTGGGTATTGATGAGGGATCCATCAGGCGGAACAGGACTGTCCTTTCAATCAGAGCCTCTTTATGTTAAACCGGTGTGGCCGGAGGATAAGAAGAGTCAACAAAAAATGCTTCATATGGATTTTTTAGTCGATGATTTGGATAAAGCCTGTGAATACGCAATAAAATGCGGTGCCGTCCTAGCGCCAGAACAGTTTTTATCGGAAGTAAGGGTATTTTTTGACCCGGCAGGTCATCCATTTTGCCTATTTGAAGATGTTAATTACATATGGAATAATTCATAATTAAAAAGCTAAGTCCTCTTTGGATTTAGCTTTTTAATATTATTTCCATTTGCACAATGTTTCTTCTAAAATATCAATTGCAATAAACAGCATAAAGCCTAAGATACTTAAAACTATTATTCCTAAATACATTCCCTTGTAATCAATTCTGACCCAGGCATCCAATATGAAATAGCCTATACCTTTCTGGGTGCCGTAACCTTCTGCAAAAAACAATATTGAAAGGGCGGTTCCTATGGATAAGCGGATGCTGGTTAAAAGCTCCGGCAATATTGCTGGTATGGTTACATGGGCAAATCTTTGAAAAATTGAAGCTCCCAGGCTTTTTATGGGTCCGTATGTATCCGAGGGGATATTAAGTACCGCATCTCTTACAGATACAATAATCTGAAATACCAATATCAAAACAATTATCATGATTTTAGAAACATCACCCAAACCAAATAAAAGCATTATTATGGGAAGCAGGGCTGTTTTAGGAACAGGGTATGAAAAATATACAAAAGGATTTAAAATTTTATTCCACAGCCTTGAATACGCCATAAGTAAGCCTATGGAGACACCAAGTATCAGTGAAATGCCAATTCCTGCTGCCACTCTGTAAAGGCTGGCTAAAACGTTGGCATAAAGATTTTCACTGTATTGCCCAATATTTAAATATACTTCTATGGGAGAAGGAAGAACTCTTAATTTTACAACATAAGCTAACAAGTACCATAAGATATTTATCATCAAAAATCCCTGTAAAAATATACTGATTTTTTTTATTGCCTTCTTCATAGCGTCCATCCTTTTTTAATAATACCTCTTAAATATGATGATAATTTCAGGTAGTCTTCCTTTTCCCTTAAATCTTCTGTGTTAAAAAGGGGATTGTCTATTGTTTTTACTATGGTACCCGGACAATGGGATATAATAACTATCTTCTTGCCCATAAAAATAGCTTCTTCAATACTATGGGTTACAAACAGAGTTGTAATTTTATATTGATTCCATAAGCCGATAAAAAGCTCTTGGGCTTCCTCCCTTGTTAAGGCATCCAGTGCCGAAAAGGGTTCGTCCATTAAAAGCAGATCCGGGTTCATTATAAAAGAACGGGCAATAGATACCCTTTGCTTTTGCCCCCCGCTTAACTCATTGGGATACCTGTCCTTTAATGACTGGATATTTAATTTATCCAGCACATAGTCAATCCTGTCGGCAATATTACGGTCAATGGCCTTCTTTTTTATATCAAGGGAAAGCATATAGTTTTTTTCGACGGTTTTCCATGGGAAAAGTCCAAAGTTTTGAGGTATAAACCCAATGCTGTGCCGCTTTGGGTTTAATACCTCATTGTTTAATAATACTTTTCCTTCATAATTTTGAATAATTCCGCTAAGTACATTAAGTAAAGTGGATTTACCGCAGCCCGAAGGGCCGATTATCGCATATATTTCCCCTTCTTTAATTTCCATGCTTACGGGACCTAATGCCTTTACCTTATTTTTATTGGAATTGTAAGTTACGGAAAGATTATTTATTTCAAGCATAAGTCCTCCAAAGGCTACTTTACATTTATATCATAGGTCATGTCTTTTGGATTCAAATCCTTTTGGATGATGCCCTTTTTCTTTGCCCAGTCTATTACAGCCTGGATTTCGCTCTCGGCAGGAAGGGTATTCTTCCTCAACTTCGGAAGAACTATCTGGCCTTTCATATCCTCGGGATATCCTACTGCTTTTATTATGATGTCCTCAAATTCCGACACAGGAGTATTGTTTATATAATCCACCGCTTTATCATAAGCACGGTAAAAGGCTTTGATTTCATCCGACTTTGCGTCTATGGCCTGCTGTGTAAAAGCCGTAACTGAAGGAAAGGTTGAAAGGCTGCCGGCACTTCCGAGCAAAATACCCCCATCCTTTATGGCAAGGGTTGAAAAAGGCTCGGGAAGCAATGCAGCATCCACATTGTTAGTTCTTAGCATTTCAAGCCTTGTGGGCATAGCCGGGATTACAGTTTTTACAACATCCTCCGGAGTAAGGGAATTCTTTTCAAGCAGCACATCAAGTGTATTTTCTATTACAGTTTTTTCGGAAATGGCTACTTTTTTCCCCTTTATATCCTTCATGGATTTTATACCTGACTGAGCTCCTGCCACCAGCATAAAATCACCGTCTGTATTTCCAAGTATTTTAACATCAAAATCAGCATTTTGATACAGGCATATAGCAACTTCATCGCCTATTATTCCGTCAAGGCTTCCTGCCTGAAATGCCGCATCTCTGTCCTGGGCGCTTTTGAATATCTGAAGATTGATATCCAGGCCTTCCTCTTTATAAAACCCCTTTTCATTTGCGATAACCATAGGAATAACGTCAACTGACGACATGGCTCCGAAATTCAAGGTTTTTTTATCTGTACTTTCACCAGTATTCGAAGGTGAACAAGCGATCATGGATACAGAAATAATTGAAGCAGTCAGTAATGCAAATAATCTCTTAAATTTCATTCTTTATTCTCCATCCTATTCAGTTTTTTTATGATAATTTTGCCAATACTTTTTTTAAAGCAGCAACGACTTCGTTTATATCTTCCTCTGTAACAACAAGAGGCGGCTGGAAAGCCAAAACATCTCTGTCGAGACCGTTTTTACCGATTAAGAAGCCTAAATCCTTCATTTCCTCCAAAATCACATCCGTTATTGCATGAGAAGGCTGGTTTTCATCAACAGCATGAATCTGAACGCCTATCATCAATCCAATCCCTCTTACTTCCTGTATATAAGGAGAGGGTATTTCCTCTAATTGCTGCTTTAAAATTTTACCTAATTTTTCAGCTCTGCTGATAAGGTCGTGGCTTTTTATGTATTTTAACACGTTTAATGCTGTAGTAGCAGCCACGGGATTTCCCCCAAAGGTAGAAGCCGAAGGCTTGTTAAATGATTGAGCAATTTCATCGGTAGTTGAAAATGTGGAAATAGGGATTCCGTTTCCCAGTGCTTTGGCAGTAACAATTATATCCGGCACCACATCATAATGCTCTATGCAAAACATTTTGCCTGTGCGGCCATAACCTGTCTGCACTTCATCGATGATTAACAATACACCATGCTTTTCCAAAAGTCTTTTAACTTCCTTTAAATAATTTAAAGGATACATAATGATTCCGCCGTTGCCCTGTATTGGCTCTAAAATCATTGCGGCAATATTGTTACCATGCTCTTCTAAAACCTTTTTCAGCTGCTCTAACGATTTCTCCATGGCTTTTTCATAGCTTTCATCGGGAGAGTAAGGCCTGTCAATAAAGAAAATATTATCCTTCATCAGGTTATCATCCAGCCTCCACATGGGGATGCCGGTGACGCTCAATGTTAAATGGGTTCTGCCATGAAGGCCGCCGTTTAATGCTATAAATCCATTCTTCTTGGTATGAAGCCTAGCTAGCGCCATGGCTCCTTCGTTAGCCTCAGAGCCTGTAACGCAAAAAAAAGTCCTCTTAATATCTCCAGGAAGTATTTTTGCCAGTTCCTCAGCCAATAAAGCCATAGGCTGGGTAAAAAATAATGTGGTGGTATGCTGCAAGTCCTTTAACTGTTCTGCAGTTTCATTAATTATTTCAGGGTTTGAGTGGCCACAGTTCATTACGGATACACCGCCGTAAAAGTCCGTATATTTCTTATTATCCTGGTCGTAAAGATACTGCATAAAACCCTTCACTATCTGAGGAGGGTTTTTATAGAAATGGGAAGTCGCAGGAAAGAAGTACTGCTGCCTAATGGATAGTATATTTTCCGGTCCTATGTAACTCATGTTTTCAACTCCTTATATCGTAAAGTTTAAGGCTCCTAAAGTAAAGCCCGCCCTTTTTGACTTCATTTCATTGAATAAAACACGGCATTGGCTCTTATCCTTTATAGCCTTTTTATATATATCAATTATACTCCTTAATTCCTCAATGGTGTAAGTCTGGCCTTCTATGCGCAGCCTTTTTATGCATTCATAATCCAGTGCATCCAAAACAGGCATGAGGCAAAGCTCCTTGGAAGTAAATAAATGGTTTCTTCCGTATTGGTCTATATATACCGGGTTTTCACCTTTATCGGTAACTAATACCAGAATGCTGTTGTCTACATATTTATTATCGCTTTTTTCAAAAGCTTCAAAAGCAGAGGCATTATCATACAGGTTATGATCAAGGTACATAACCTTTAAAGGCCCGTGAACTATTAATTCCAGAGGAATTTTTGCCATGCTTAAGAATTTTGAAAGCTCATTACGTTTTATTTCAATTGATGCCGTAGCCTCTTTTACACCCTGATTTTCATAAAACTCCAATGCTTTGTGGTTGTATATGTTTGAACTGAAGTTTGTTATTACAGGATATTTGCCGGCATATTTTTTTATGGAGCCTAAATTGGAAACCAGCAGGCCATCAAAAAGATGACCGTATTTTTCAAGGTATTGATCCATGACATCAAAATGGAGCTCATTCATCATCTGGGGAAGATCGAGATAAATCTGGATGTTGTTTTTAATACTTACCAGATGTTCAAGCTGTTCTGAAGTCATAAATGTATTGGGGGCAAGAACTTCACAGGCAAGGTAAATGCGGTCAACCCCAAGTTCTATGCAAAGCTTAGCCTGCTCATAATTGTTGACTTTGACAGACAGCCTTTGATTTGAAGCTTTATGGTCTGAGAATTTATCCAATTCTTCTCTTACATCATCAATGGTGCTGTTTGCAATTTCAGGCTCTTCAGTAGGAGAAGAAAATACTTTGCCCGTAGAGTAAAACTTCCCGGTGCCTTCGTACCGGGTATTGATAAAATCCAATCCGGGTTTGCTAAATGCATAAGCAGTTGTAAAGTCGCGCTTTCTGTGCTCAAATAACTCCGTAGCCTGTTTTTTTCTGTCATAATTCAAGGGGTTGTCTATATATCTGTCTATGGCATCACCGTAGGTGTTTACAAGGTTGATGATAAAGTCCGTTTCCCTCATGCGGCCTTCAACTTTAAAAGAAGTGACATTTGCTTCAATAAGCTCGGGTATGTTCTCATACATGTACATATCCTTTGCTGCAAGGGGGTATTCTGTTGAGTATAAAGAACCGTCCTTCTTTAACTTATAAGCCCAGCGGCAGGGTTTAAAGCACCTTCCCCTGTTGGAGCTGTTGCCTAAAACTATGGAGCTGTAATAGCAATTTGCCCCGTTTACTATGCACATGTCTCCATGAACAAAATATTCAGTTTCGATACCTGTCTGGCTTTGAAGGTATTTAACGGATTTCAAATCCATCTCTCTTGACAGTACTACCCTTGTCACCCCGAACTCTTTAAGCTTTTTTACAAATTCAATATTGTGTACATTCATCATTACTGAGGAATGTATTTCAAAATTTTTTAGGTTGTGTTCCCTGCATATCTGCAAAACAGCAAAGTCCTGTACGATTATACCGTCAATCTTGGCATTGCTTAAAAAATGAAGGTATTCAGTTGCTTCATCTATTTCATATTCGTTCAGCATATTATTAACGGTTATATATATTTTTTTATCATTGTTATGGGCCAAATACACAGCTTCAAGTATTTCTTCGTCAGAGAGGTTGAAGCCCTTTCTCATCATCCTCATGTTCAATGATTTGCCGCCAAGGTAAATTGCATCGCAATTTGCTTTAACCATTTGTCTGAAGGTATCCATTGTGCCCGCAGGGGCCAGTAGTTCAATTGGTTTTCCATTGAAAAATTTCGTCATATTTTCACCTCGATAACAGCATAATTGTTTCATTTTTGAGATAATTCACCTAAATGAATATTAACACAAACAAAACAATAATAAAATGGCATTATAAATATTATTTATTTCTGTGTATAATCATAGGTTTAGCCTAAATATAAACATAAATACATAAACGAAAACTCACATAAATGGGAACTTGCATAAACAAGAACTTGTATTAACAGAAGCTTGTATAAAAGGAAATGATATTAAAGGAAGCTATATATAATGCACTTGCGTATATTCAAAATTTAGGACACTGAAAAAACCTCAAAAATTTAACATTTGAAAAGTTTAAAATATTCCAATTTGATGGCAAAAAATGTAATATATAAATAAAGAAGATTTTGTAAATGCAGTTCAATTATATTAATGAGAGGAGTGGGCGGTCATGAAAATAAGCATGTGGATGGTGGCCAACCAGCTGGAAGGCAAAGATGCGGAATTTAATATAAATGAGTCTGCAAGGCGCTATAAAAGCGTGCATTTTGAGCTTAAAAAAGACTGTCTTGTACTGGTACAAAATGGACAAGATGCCTTGCTCATGGGTGAGGGAGAAAACAATTATATACGTATAAAAAATATAGATAAGGAAGACGCACTGGAGTTGATACAAAATATTTTTGATAAGTATTCCGACTGGGATGAGATGCTTTACAGAAATATGGAGGTTCAAAATTTTCAGAATATAATCGATGAGAGCTGGGATATTTTTCGTTCGCCTCTGGTATTCGTTGACAGCAACAATAAGCTTTTAGCTATGAGCGGCCAGGTGGATTATGATTTGAATCCGGAATGGAAGCATCTTTCAGAATATGGATATCTGTCCGTTACAAACTATAATATTTTCGAGGATATAGTTAAAAAATTGGAAGCAGAGCCTGTTAATAAGCCGCTGTATTGTGTTAATCCCCCTACCGGGGATCGTGCAAGTGTACTAATGTCCCTGGTTCGATATAACAATGTTGTATATGGCCGGATTACTGTTTTAGAATACTGGCGCAAGCTAACCCAAGGTGATATACATCTTATGCAGTATATGTGCAACATCATGGGAAGGGTGCTTTATAGGATAAACCGGGAAGATAAAAAAATATTTATAAACAACAATATACTTAAGCTGATACAAGGTCAAACTGTAAGCCAGGATGAAATAGATCAATTCCTCATGTATATGAACTGGAAAAAGAACCATAAATATCGAATGTGTATCATAGCATTTAAAAAGCCCAATATACCTAAAAATGCGATGCTCTTAATTCAGGAATATTTGAATAGCAACCTTCACTTCACCCCCTCCTTTGGGCTGGAAGACCATTTTGTACTTTTATTTAACGAAAGCAAAATGTTCTTTAAAGAAATCATACCTAAAATAAGAAGCTCCTATATATTTAACCTGGAGACTATTTTTGGCACCAGTCTGCAATTTGACAGCCTCAACAAACTGACTTTATATGTGAAACAAGCTCATTTTGCTATAAAATACGGTTACCAAAAAAATCCTGAAGCGCGGTTCTTTACTTTTTACAAGCATGCACTGGATTATATACTTTCATCTAAGGACAATGATGAAAAGTATTATGCATGTCACCCTGATGTTTTGGAAATATGGAACAGCAATCCAAGCGCAAATAACGATTCGCTTTTAACATTAGGAGAGTATTTGGCTTGTGAGCGTTCTTTGCTTCAGGCATCAAAAAACCTTTTCATGCATAAAAACACCTTATCCTACCGTGTCAATAAAATCATAGCTAACATGGCCTATGATATCGGAGATAAATACACAAGGGAATACATACTGACATCCATAAGGATGCTTTTTTTCCTGTCTAAATAGCATGGCCTGAAAGCATATTGGCATATGTGCTGGCAGCACATATTTTCATATAAAATTTGGGTTTTATTGTATATTTACCTAAATTTGCTAATGATGATATTATAAAATTAAGTATTGCGATGAAAGCTTAAGAATTATCAACTCTTGTTTTTCTTGGGGCTTCATTGAAAAATGCATCCTTTTAACTTATTTCTTACAACTTTTTTGCTAAACAGTCCTATCTTATTTTGCCTTAATCCTAGCAAGTCTCGAGAAAAAGTTCTTTTAATTCGTTATTTAGTCTGAAAGATAATTCAAGCCTCTGTCGCCAATTAAATTTAGGAGGGATAAATATGCTATCTGCCAAGGAAAATTATCTGAGGTTAGGCCGGGGGGAAATGCCGGAGTATGTGCCATGGTGGACAATGGGAGGCATTTGGGGAGCCATCGATGACAGCGTTCCGGCACTTATGTGCAATCCCAGCGCGCCGGAAATTAGCGGAACAAGACCGCCCATGGGACCTGACGGAAAACCTGAAGTTCTGGAGTATACCGATATGTGGGGCGTGCCTTATATAGCCAATGAGGAGACAGGCTATCAGTTTATACCAAGAACCTGGGACTTTCAGCTTGACGACATAACACAATGGCATAAGGTTGTAAAGAAACCACAAGTAGACGTTAATTCTATTGACTGGGAGGCTATGGCTAAAAAAGATTCCGCGAGGATAAACAGGAAAACTACAGCCGTTTTATCCGGCGGTGGATTTGGCCCCTTCCAGCATCTGGTTGCCCACATGGGATTTACCGGAGCATTGTGTGCCCTGGTGGAAGAACCGGAAACAGTAAAGGAATTCTTAAACTGGATATGCGATTTTTATGAACCCATATGCGAAAAGGTAGTTGAATACTACAAGCCCGACATCTTTTATTTGCTGGATGATTCATGCAATAAATATCAGCCCTTTTTCTCCATGGAAATATACAGGGATATATTCAAGCCCATATATGCAAGAATGTCAAAGTATGCAGTCAACAGGGGAATCCCGGTACAGTTCCATAACTGTGGACGGTGTGAAGACCAGTTAGAAGACATGATGGATTTCGGAGTGGTATATTGGGATCCTGCCCAGACAGGAAATGACTTGCTGGCCATAAAGGAAAAATACAAGGGAAAGCTGGTTGTATGCGGAGGTTTTGATTTTGTGCCCAAAGATCCCGCTAATGTAGGCGAAGAAGAAATACGCTCATGCGTAAGGGAAGCTCTTGATAAGCTGGCTCCCGGAGGCGGATATGCCTTCTGCGGTATGTATTTAGGGCGGGCTGCATGGCGTGAGCATGCCAAACAGGTCAACCTATGGATGCAGGATGAAGTAAACACATATGGGAAAAAGTTTTATAAATAATTCAAATTTCTTTATAAAGGTACAAATAAAGGAGGATATATAAATGTCAAAAATTGATGATATAAAATCAAGTGTAGCAGCCGGCAAGACAAAATTGGTAACTGGCCTGGTACAGGAAGCTTTAGACGAAGGACAGGATGCTCAAGACATACTTTCCGCTATGGTAGATGCCATGGGAGTAGTAGGTGACAAATTTTCAGCAGGAGAAATATTTGTCCCAGAAATGCTTGTTGCAGGAAAAGCCATGCAAAAAGGCGTTGAAGTACTTAAACCCATACTTTCAGGCAGCGGAGCACCGTCATTGGGAAAATGCATCATAGGAACTGTTGCGGGAGACTTGCATGATATCGGTAAGAACCTAGTAGCACTTATGATAGGCAGTGCAGGCTTCGATGTAATAGATCTCGGAGTTGACGTTTCAAAAGAAAAATTTCTTGAAACAATAAATTCCAATCCTGATGTTAAAGTGGTGGCACTATCCGGACTTCTGACCACAACTATGCCTGCCATGAAAGAAACCGTTGAGGCTGTAAAAAACAGCGGTCTGACTGGCTTTAAAGTCCTGGTGGGAGGAGCACCCATTACTCCGGAGTTTGCCGCATCCATAGGCGCGGATGCCTATGCGAGGGATGCAGGCGGAGCCGCCATTAAAGCCAAAGAGCTGGCATAAGAAAAATGGCTTAAATGATTGACTAACCTCTGACAGAATGGAATGAACATATTGATAGATATGTTAAAGGAAAAAAATCCATGAAAGGAGGAAAAATATGTCATCATTAAAAAACCACATCCAAGAAGAAACTAAATCCTTAAGAAAAGGTGCGGCATCATAGAATATTTAAGTGTCAAGACTGCCTTTAAAGGACGGTCTTGACAAAACTATTTTAATTAACAAATTCAGAAAGGAAGGAAATTATATGTTAACAGAAAAAGAAAATTATTTAAAAATATTAAATGGAGAAATACCCGAATGGATTCCCCAGTATAATTACGGTGTTTTATCTAAAAAAGTAGATTCCCCCATCAATATGGCAGTAAGACCGGGTTTCTTGAATGAACACCGCAAACCCGACGGGGGAACAGATATTTGGGGTGTCAGGTGGGTGCCTACCTATGAGACAGGCAATATGATGCTGCCTGCCCCAGGTGAATTCATACTTACTGACATAAGAAAGTGGAGAGATGTAATTAAAGCGCCGGATATTTCAAATATCGACTGGGAAGCAATGGCTAAGAAAGATTTGGAATTGCTCAACATAGACCGCTCCAAAACAGCTATCCATTTCGGCACGCATTTCGGCTACTTCCAGACAGTGATGTCCTTTATGGGGTTTAATGAAGGCTTATGTGCCATGTATGAAGAGCCGGAAGAAGTGAAAGAACTCATGAATTACCTGGCTGACTTTTACCTCACAATAGCAGAAAAACTAATTGACCTCTATAAACCTGACATTGTGTCCTTGACAGATGATACTGCCTCTGAACTGCAGCCTTTCTTTTCCCGGGAGATGTATGTTGACATGCTTCTTCCCCTATATGACAAGCATGCAAAATTTGGCCGTGACAGGGGACTTCCGATAACCATGCATAACTGCGGAAGGTGTGAGGATGTCATGGAAGACTTGTTTAATATAGGTGTCAGGGGATGGGATCCTGCTCAGACAATCAACGACCTGGTGGGCATCAAGAAGAAATTCAACAATAAACTGGTAATAATGGGCGGATGGGACGGCCGCGGAAGACTTTTAGCTCCTGATGTTACAGATGAAGAAATCTATGAGTCAGCAAGGAAATCCATTAACACTTATGGACCTGGAGGCGGATATGTTTTTGCCGGACAATTTACCGGTCCCGTTGATGATCCGGTTACCATAAGGAAAAACGCCGTACTCCTTGATGCAGTCTATGAATTAGGACACAGTTTTTATTAAAACTCCCGGCCTCCATTGAACAGATAGATGTGAACTATGCTTTACAACTGCATGAATAATCAGTTCTTAAAGTATTTTAGAGGGGTATATTCCTTCGCCTACCCCAGAGCCTGGCCCTAAAAAGAAGGTGTGTCCCCTAACATTAATAGGAGGAATTTATAATGAAAAAACCATTAAGTAAGACGATTCAATGGTTTTACGGTATCTCCGATTTTGGTTTCAGCATTATGACAGGAGGAATGGAAGTTACCTACCTGATGTTCTTTATGACCAATGTAGCTAAGTTTTCACTGGTCAGCATCGGTATTGCCACAACTGTTTCTGCCATAGTTGATGCCCTTATGCAGCCTGTATATGGCGGAATCATCACCGGCACGAAACCCATGAAATGGGGACGAAACCGCTCATGGTTAGTATTTATGCCCGTTCTGGTAGTAATAACTTTCATAACGATGTTTACCAGTATCGGTCCGAAAGAAGTCGGTGTTGTAATCGTCGCTGCATCACTTTGTCTTACAAATGCAGCTCGTACATTCCCCTGGCTGGCTCATGTCAATTTGATTACAGTTTTAGCAAGTGGTCCGGATGAAAGAGCAAAGCTGGCATCTGTACGTGGAACATGGGCAGCAGCAGGCGGTATTGTTTCTTCATATGTAGCCCTGCCTCTCATCATGTTTTTTTCTGCTGCGCTTAAAGATGAAGTAATCGGATATACAATTGTTGCCGGAATAGTTTCAATTTTTTATGCAGTTACAACCTGGTTTACCTTTGCTTTCACGAAAGGTTATGAAGAAACAGGTGATAGTGCTGTACAAACAAAAGCTCAAAAGGTTACTGTCATGGATATGCTTCGTTCCGCAGCCGGAAATCCTCCCCTCATTGTATTGCTGATAGCGGATTTCTTCAAGTATATGTCGGGCTTCGTGTCCAGTGCGGCCGCTGCCTATTACTTCACCTATATTCTGAAAGACATGGCTTTGATGCCCCTATATCTTTTCCTGGGAGCTGTCATGCTTACAATAGGCGCTGCCTGTGCCGGTTACGCCGCAAAAAAACTATCGACAAAAATATCCGCAGTCCTGGGCATTATCGGTATGGGACTTGCTTTCACAATCGGCTTCTTTGTTGCCCGTAACATGTATGCCTTCTTTGCTTGTATACTTGTCGCCCGTTTCTGTGGTGGTCTCGTAAATACAGCTGTTATAGCCCTCTACACTGACTGTATTGTTTATTCAGAATGGAAGACGGGAAAGAACACATCTCCCTTCATCATGGCGTCTATGACCTTTGCTTTAAAACTCTCGTATATAGCCCGTGGCACCCTGGTTCCTGCGGTTCTTGCCATGGTTGGGTTCTCAGCTGCAATCAGCCCTGAACAGGCCACTGAAACCTTAAAAAACGGTATTTTGGCTGCTTTCCTGCTTATTCCCGGGGTTGCTCTTTTACTAAGCGGTTCCCTCATTTATATAGGTTACAAATTGACAAGGGATAAGGTTCAGGAATTACAAGCTGAAATAGATGCCCGCAAAGCTGCAGCTCAGGCATAAAGGATAAGTTAGATCAAAATCTGGATAAAAAAGAGGTAATGGATTTTAGCCATGCTATTTTGCTGTTACTTCTTTTTTTTCACTTTTATAGAAGTGATAAAGCAAAATGAGCATGGGAAAACCAGTGGCAATACCGCACATGAGTAAGCCCATGGAAGAGCCGAATTTCTGCATAATACTGCCGGCAAATAAGTTTCCTAAAGGAGTGGTTCCGGCAAAGCACAGGGTGTAAACACTCATGGCACGGCCACGGTATTCATCGCTGGAATTAAGTTGTATCATGGAATTTGCCGAGTTCATGAACACTATGTTAACAGCACCCAGGAGAAGTACATTAAAAAGCGCCAGGGGCAGGCTTTTAATAAAGGACGTTGAAATCTGGAAAAAGGCAATTGAGAAAGCGCTGATATATATGGTTTTACGCTGAGGGGAGGAACGGACCTGGGCCCGGGCAGCCAGCACAAGGGCGGAGATTAAAGAACCGGTACCCATGGCAGACAGCAGCAGCCCATATCCGCGTACTCCCTGGTGCAGTACCTGATCCGAAAAGACAGGGAATATTATATTGGTATTCATTGAAAAAGTTCCTACAAAGAGTACGGCTAAAACAGGCATAAGCAATATAGGCCGGGTAAATATATAGTTAAGTCCGTCCCAAATGTCGGCCAGCATTTTCTTGGGGACGGCTTTAATATTGCTGACTATGGGCTTAGTCATGGCAAGACCGAAAATTACCGGTATGAAGCTCAAACCATTTAATAAAAAACAAAGAGCTGCTCCATAACGATCCATCAGTATAGCTGACACTGCCGGGCCGATAATCCTGGCCAGGTTCATAACACTTGAGTTTAAAGATATGGCGTTGGTCAAATCAGAACGCCCCACAAGTTCAATAATAAACGATTGGCGGGCCGGCATATCTACGGTATTTGCCATTCCGGAAATTAAAGCAAGGACAAACACATGCCAGTACCGTACATGTCCGCTCCACACCAGAAGGGACAGAAGGAAGGCTTGAACCATAAGCGCAATCTGGGCAATAATGATTACTTTCTTCTTAGAGTATCTGTCAACCAAAACTCCGGCGAAAAGAGTAAACAGCAGTACAGGGGCAAACTGCCCCACGCCGATTAGACCAAGTAACAAGGGTGAACTGGTTAATGTGTAAACCAGCCACAGCTGTGCAGTTCTTTGCATCCAGGTGCCGATCATGGAAATGCATTGTCCGAACCAGTAATACTGAAAGTTCCTATGAGTTAAAGCAGGAAAAGCCTTTTTGAATTTTGTTGTTACAGCATTGGTGTCCACCGGATATCACTCTCCCGAAACAGTTTAGCTAATAAACAACTATTTCAATAATATCACTTCAATTTAAAAAGTCTATATAAATCCTGTTGACATATTTTTCAGTGCATCAGTCATAGCAAGCAGAAATAGTAGCTCTTTATATTGAGCGCATCATCTCTATAAGATATAAATAAAATAAGATATGCTTGTACATGCTTTAAATTAATGTAAAAATCATGTAAAATATTCTTAATGAGTTTATTAATAATGAGGTATAAGGCTTATGAGTGAGCCTTAAATCGAAATTTCCATTCACAATCCTTCACACTAATTTTATTCAGATCTTAATAGGCTTTTTATGTAATTATTGCGTAATATTATCATTGCTTAACAATTAATCCGTATAGAAAGGGTGTAATAATATGGATAATTGGGTAAATGACAGACTCACAATAAGTGAAGTGGCAGAATTACATAACATACCCGTCAAAACCTTACGCTATTGGGATGAAATAGGATTATTCCCTCCCAACGTAAAAGATAAAAAGTCCGGATATCGTTACTATTCCACAAGGCAGTTTCCTAGGCTTAATTTAATAAAGCAGCTTAAGATAATCGGCGTGTCCAGCAAGGAAATTATAGAAAAATACAAGGATGCAGACTTATCCGGTTTTTCTAATCAATTGGAAAACCATAAAGAGACATTAAATTATAAAATAAAAGAGCTTATTAAAATGCGGAAATTTTTGAATATGTATATCAGCGATTTTAAGAAGGCAGCATCAATAAATGAATTGGAAAAGGTCAAATATACCGAATATCAAAGCCGGCAGATAATTCGTGTGAATATGGATATAAAAAGCAGAGTAGATTATCAGATAGCGCTTAAAAAACTTGAAGAAATCTCCCAGGTAAAAAATATTTTACTGCAAAAAGCGGTGCTATCTATGTCAAAATCAGATTTTCAGCAGAGAATTTACGATAGATATAATGGGGCATATATATGGGTAAATGACTTCAATTCAAAGGATAAAAGCGTCATGACCACGCAGCCTCGAGGAACCTATGCCGAGATTTTTTTCAATGACAGCCGAAGCTCTTCCTTTAAATATTTTGACATGCTTTTAGACCATATAGAAAAGGACGGATTTATTGCAGATAGTGACACTTCTATACAGGGTGTAGCTAATATAATGAACAATACCGTTTCAGGCGGATATCTAACAAAGTTTTCAGTAGCAGTTAAGAAAAAATAAATGCTAATTAAATGATAATCGTAATTGTATATTGACCTTCCAGCTACTGGAAGGTTTATTATTTTTTTGATACCTATTAATTTTGAGGGAGGGTTACTATGTCATTTTTACTTAAGGGTGTAGGTGAAAACAAAAGGTGGTTTTACCCTATTTCGGCTTTTTTCATGGCAGCATTCATGGCGGGGGGATTGTGGAGTATGTTTTATCCCCACGTACAGACTCATTTCAAGCTTGAAAATGTTGCGACTATAGTCCTTATCTCCACATTTACCGGATTAGGCACCATGGTTGTGGGTCCTCCGGTGGCCGGCTATATTTTGGACAAATATGGCCCAAAAATTCCGCTGGCTTTGGCGGCAGTATTCTATTTTACCGGATATGCAATTGTATCCACAGTATTAAAGCAACCAAGCTGGTCAAACGCTTTGCCTCTTTGGTATATAGGAGGTTTCTTCTGCGGCTTTGGCGGCGGACTCTTTGGCGGCACATATACATCCACCGTAGCCAAATGGTTTCCCGACAGAGTGGGTACTGCAATGGGAATTGCTGTTGCCGGCGGTGGTACAGGCACTATTTTCATGTCTCCTCTTACCGCATCTTTTATAGCCAGCAGCGGCTTCTCGGGAACTGTATTCATTATATTAGGTCTTCTGGGACTTTTCTGGTTTGCATTGGGATGTATATTCTGGAAGATGCCCGATAACGATTGGAAGCCTGCAGGATGGATACCTAAATCTCCCACAACGGGAAAAGTAGTTGAGGAGCAAAAGCAATTTACACTTCCCGAGGCTGTCCGTGACAAGAGGTTCTGGATACTATACGGAGGATTTTTATGCTCGGCCTTTGCCAATACATTGTTCGGACAAAATGCCAGCATGATTATAATCGAAGGTTTGACAAAAGCAGGCATGGAGAGGGCTGACATTTTAGCAATGGTAGTACCTACTTATCTTTCAATAAATGCCTTCGGAGGCTTAATAGGAAGATTTACCTGGGGCTGGCTGATGGATAAGATGGGCGGGCCTTTCAGAACTCTGCCCATTGTTTATTTCATATCCGGCGTTATGATATGGGTATTTTATATGGGTTATACAAGCTCTTCATTCATATTCGCCGTTGCGGCAATACTGAGCTTCACTCTTGCCGGAGAGCCGGTATTGCATTATGCTGCCGTTCCAAGTATTTTTGGCAGAAGGCATATAGGTAAAATAATGAATACAATAAATTCTTTCTCTGTCGGTATTGGAATTACTGTAGGAGGAGTTGCAGGTGCTTCCATTAGAGATGCATTGGGAGGATACTTCTGGGCGCTGGTGGTTGCCGTAGTTTTACGTATGATAGCGGCATCATTTGCAACGACAGGTTTCTTTGTAACAAGAAAAATGGACGCTGCAGCAAAAAAGACAGCTTAAAAACGATCCCAGTTAATCAATTATTGCTATATTTTACAGGGAGGTATTAAATGTGTCTTTTTTAACTAAAGGAATCGGCGAGGACAAGAGGTGGTTTTATCCCATTTCAGCCTTTGTAATTGCTGCATGTTTCTCAACGACAGGCTTGTGGACTTTGTTTTATCCTCACATTCAAACTTATTTTAAATTAGAGACTGTTGCAGGTATAGTAGTTTCAGCAACCTTTATAGGTATTGGCTCCATGATAATGGGACCGCCTGTAGCCGGATTCTTTTTAGACAAATACGGCCCGAAGATTCCCTTTGCTTTAGCATCGGTAACTGCCCTGTCAGGATTTTTGGTTTTGACGGGAATGTTCACTCAGAGCTCCTGGAATACAGCCATGTATTTCTGGTATGTAGGGAGCTTTTTAACAGGTTTTGGCTCGGGTATGTTCAGCGGGTCTTACACAAGCACCGTTGCAAAGTGGTTCCCGGATAAAACGGGAACGGCACTGGGAATTGCCAGTGCGGGCATGAGTCTGGGGCTTATGTTTACATCTCCATTAGCAGCATCACTAATCAAATCCATGGGCTTCACAAAAGCAATTTTTCTCCTATTGGGCTTTTTAGGATTTATAATGATGGTGTTTGTAGGGGTATTATTCTGGAAAACTCCATCACCGGACTGGAAACCGGCAGGATGGGTGCCTAAATCGAGAACACCGGGAAAGGCTGTTGAGCAAAAGCAGTATACCTTCACAGAAGCCATACGCGACAGCAGGTTCTGGATTCTTTTCGGGGGATTTATTTGCTCTGCCTTTGCAAACAGGCTGTTTACGGCAAACGCATCCTTGATAATAATGGAAGGCCTTACAAAGGGCGGCATGGCCCAGGATGTCATAGTATCCACAATGGTTCCCAGATATTTATCTATAGTGGCTTTTACAGGCCTTTTCGGTAAATTAATGTGGGGTTATCTTACTGATAAATTGGGAGGCCCCTTTATAACGCTTCCTTTGATGTATTTCACCTCAGGCGCTTTTATGGCTATATTCTTCATGGGGTATACAAGCCCAATAAATCTGGTGGTATCAGGCTTCCTCTTTAATTTAGCCATGGGCGGTGAAGGAACGGTTCATTATGCGGCAGTACCCTGGGTTTTCGGCAGAAAGAACATAGGTAAAATAATGACCACATTGAATTCATTTTCCGTTGGTTTAGGGCTTACATTAGGACCCTTCTTTGGTGCATTTATAAAGGATGCAACCGGCGGATATTACTGGGCTATAGTGCTAGCAGTTGCATTGCGTATGATTGCAACAGCATTTTCACTTGTAGGATTTTTTGTCACCAAGAAGAAAACTGCTGAGGAATTAAAGAACGCAGCTGCAAGCCAATAAATATAAGGTTAAGTGCTTTAAAATATTTATAAAATGGAGGATGATTATGGATAGCGAAGTAAAAAAATTACAGCAGGAGAGAATTTCACTTTATGATGATTTCTACAATAACAAAATCCCCAAGAGGCTGCCGGTGGACGCTTTTAGAATGTCCAACAATATGCTGGCTCAATATGGTAATTTAAATATATTCGATATACAATATGATTTCTCACAATTAGCCGAAGTATCTGAAAAAGTATGCGATGAAATATATTCCGACGTGTGCCCTGTACCCGGAATGTCAGTCGCAAGCAGAATTCCTTCTTTTTATTCCATTCTGGAATCCCAGTCCTTTGTAATGAGCGGAAGCGGCTTTATGCAGCATCCTGAAGTTGTAGGTATGATGGAAGAGGATTATGATTACCTGATAGAAGATGCTTATGCCTGCCTCTTAGAGAGGGTAATTCCCAGACAATATAAGGCGTTGAATTCCGATAATACCGCAAAGGCTGCAGGAGTAATACCAATGGCTCAAGCTTCTTTAAGGAGGGACAGTGCTGCTGTAGCTGCAACACTTCAAGGCTTGATTGCGAAAAAAGGGTATTACCCCGGTCCTCCCAGAGGTTCAGGGGGTTTCAGCGCAGCACCCTATGATTTTTTAGCCGACCAATTAAGAAGCTTCTCCGGAATATCAAAGGATATAAGAAGAAACAGAAATAAAGTTGCTGAGGCCTGCGAAGCATTGTATCCCTTGATGCTTAAATTTGCAATGCCTGCAAATCCTGCTCCTCAGGGAAGCGTATCCACTCCGCTCCATATGCCCACATACATGAGAGAAAAGGATTTTGTTGAAGTATGGCTGCCGACATATAAAAGGATGTTAGAGCAGCTGGCTGCAGTCGGAGCCCGTGTCAGCGCCTTCTGCGAGCATGATTGGATGAGGTACCTGGATATTTTAACAGAGCTACCGGCAGGAACAATTCTGCGTTTTGAATACGGTGACCCCCAAACTATTAAGGACAAGTTGGGCAAGAAATTCATAATCGGAGGCCTGTATCCTCTTAACCTTCTTAAGAGCGGAACTAAGCAACAGTGCATTGACAAGGCTAAAGAGCTTCTGGATATAATGATGCCGGGCGGCGGATATTTATTTGGTTTTGATAAAGGTGCCATTGTACTTAACGATATCAATATGGAAAATTATATCGCCCTCTCGGAATTCATCCGGGACTATGCGGTATACGAAAATGCAGGAGAAAGCTTCGGCACTCCATTAAACAGTGAAGGCTTCAAATTTGAGCCCACACCTGTTGTATCAAAATACATCTTTAATTGGGAAGAATTCAAAGAAAAATATCCGTATACTCCCGAATTTGCAAAGGCCAATTTCGAATCTCTGGATGATGAAATGTTTAAATTCTATATGAATCTTCTGATTTGATTAACTATTAAAAAATATATCCCCTGGTTGTAAAAACCCGGGGATATATTTTTTAATGGCTTTTAACAAGCTTAGCAAGTTCATCCCTGTCAGGGGCTGTAGGCGTCTGTTCCATCCAGCCTTTTTCAATCATAAGGCTGGCACCTTCCTTTGCATAGGCTGCCGATTCAATTGCAGCCTTGCCGTAAAGGGCTGATAAATCGTTCCTGGGACTTCCTGTAATAGCCATACCATAGGAGCTTAAACCGGCAGAACTTAGTAAATTAACGTGAAACAGCATCAGCCTGTCAGAAAAAGGAGATTCTATACTGTCTGTTATTTCACTGTTGTGGCTGGGGGGAATAGGAATATTTTCGGAGATTAGAACATCTACGAAGTTTTTATAAAAAGTTTTTGCTAAATCCCTTCCTTTTATAAAATAATCCCGTATATCTTTAGATTTTGCCACCTGGCTGTATGCAGTCATTTGCGTAGTTCCTATGGAGTTTGTGTCTGCATTATTAAAAAGATGGGTAATCTCAAGAACAGTCAACGATCTTTTTTCACCAAAGAAACCCGAAAAGAAATTCTGCCTTTTTACAAAGTCAACTTCCTTTGGCAGAGGTACATAAGGGGGCCTTATATATACTCCCTTGGATAATGCAACTTCAGTTACCCACTGATTTACTAAAATCAGTAATTCAACGAACTGGGTTTTGAATAATTCTCTTATATCAAGACGGGAACATTGGGCATAAGCCTGGCTGTAACTTGTCAATGCAAATCTTGACATATGCTCCTCAAAGTAAATATAGTATTTATCAGTAAACAATCTTGGCGCATCGGGATTGATGTCCTCAGAAGTAATGCCTCTGGGAACCGGAAGCTTTTCTTCTTTGAAAAGTGCTTCTAAAAGTTTAAGGTGCTCTCTGGTAGTATCATGTGAATGCTTTAAAAATTTCTTAATATCAGGATCATCAACATGCTTAAGAAAATAAGCATATGTGTGATGCACCAGTGATTCCACCATGTAGGTATTCCATAACGCTCCGACTTCAACGGATGTAAGATTTATGTTCTTGGTATCATGACTGACATTATCCAAGGATTTTCCTCCTTTGTACAGCTTCTCTATAAATTAGGATGTTTGAAATATAGAGCGACTATACATAAAAGTTTTAATCTTTTGTGACTTTTACAAGTACATTTAAAAACCCAACCGCAGTTCATTATTGGTTTACACTTTAGTAACACTTTTGTTACATTCTACCATGCTTTATTTATAGTTCCACCCGTATAGTATATATGAAACACAAGCTGTACAAATCCACTAAAGATGAAAAATAAAATTTAAGAATTAATGGGAGGTGGAATGTATATGAAAAAAGGGAAGATAACCCTTATAACAGCTGTTGCCCTATGTGTATTTTTATTCTCATCTAATGCTTTTGCCAAGCAGAAGGGTTTTAAGCAGACCTACAAAGGAAGCCCCTTCATAAATCATTTTAACAACTACAATAAGGGCAATGCTTTCTGGTTTAACTGGAACGGCTTTCACGGATGGAACAAATGGTATTACGGGAATGGAATGTTCAACTGGTTTAATTACTACCCATACAATAATCAGAAGAATACCTTGCCTGATGTACTTAAAAAACTTGTGGATTCAGGGATATTAACAAATTCTCAAAAGAGTAAAATTGAAAAAGCATTGGAAGAAGAAAAGAGAAGCTCTGTAGAGGATATATTAGAGATCCTGGTGGACGATGACGTAATAACAATTGCCCAGAAGAATCTGATAATCAGTACCTGGAACAATCAGCAGTATAATCTGCCTTATGGCCAGGCTAAAAAAACAAATTCAAAGCATTATCTCAATCCATTCAGCAGCTTGATTAAATATGGCGTGATAACGCCTGAGCATGAAAAAGCCATATGCGAAGCTATTATGGAAGCAAGTAAGAATGCAAAGGATAAAGACAAGGTTTCTATAGAAAAAATACTGGATTCCATGGTCAAGGCTAATATATTGACTGTTTATCAGAAAAATAGCGTCTTAGAAAAACTCCTTGCCATGGAAAATGATATGTTAATTTCGGATGTCGAGGCCTACCTAAACACTTATTTTAAAAGCAGAAGGGACAATTACCTTAAAGATGATATAGGAGTGTCCATTACTTTAAGCGGTAATAAAACCGGCCTGAGCTATAAAATATACCTTGATTTTGATGATGCCGATGATTTTGAGAAATTAACTGACTTTGATACTAATACCAGCAAAAAAAGGATAGAAGATCTGATGGCAGCCGTGGAAGATAAAATAAGAGATGAAATAGAAGATACAGATTATGAAAATGCAAAAATCACAGGAAGAGCCGAAGATGCCGATAATAAAAATTACTATGTAACTTATGACGGCAAAACATATAAATACAGCTGGTAAAATAGCCCTTTATGGGCTATTTTTATGCAGTTAATTTACAAATAAATTTAAAGGAAAAATCATATTAATTTTAAGAAAGCAATTTTTTATCAGATTGTTAAGCAATTTTAACTATACTGTACACAATAATTATATATATAATAAAATTAATAATGCCCAAAATAAGGGAGGTAATTGTTGATGCGTAAAGCTCATGAAGTTGATTATCAAATACATGGAGATGATATGCAATTTGTTGAAATTGGACTTGATGCAGGTGAGACAATAGTTGCAGAAGCAGGCGCCATGATGTTTATGGACAGCACCATACAAATGGATACAGTTTTTGGGGACGGATCGGATCAAGATAAGGGAAAAGGCATTATGGATAAGATGCTGGGGGCCGGAAAAAGGGTGCTGGCTGGTGAAAGCCTTTTTATGACTACCTTTACCAATACCAGTGGCGGAAAGAAATCCTTGGCTTTTGCAGCTCCATATCCCGGGAAAATTATATCATTGGACTTGAGCGAGTATAACGGGCAGATAATCTGCCAGAGGGATGCATTCCTTTGCGCGGCCAAAGGCATTGCCGTTGAAATAGCTTTCCAGAAAAATATTGGAGCTGGTTTTTTCGGCGGAGAGGGATTTATAATGCAGCGTCTTGTAGGTGACGGCCTGGCGTTTCTTCATGCAGGAGGCACCATCATATCAAAAGAGCTGCAGGCAGGAGAAACCATGAAGCTGGATACAGGGTGCCTGGTTGCTATGACTGCCGGTGTAAATTATGATGTGACTTTTGCCGGGAATATTCAAAGCGCCATTTTCGGAGGCGAAGGATTATTCTTAGCCACTTTGACAGGTCCCGGACACGTTTGGCTTCAGTCATTGCCCTTCAGCCGTTTTGCAAATCGCTTATATGCATCAGCTAAAAAAAACGGCAAAGGTAGCAGCGATACCAATCCATTAGGTAGCCTGGGCGGATTCAAAAATTTCTTAGGCAGGGATTAATGAAACATATTAGAATAACCTATTATAAGCCAGCAGGTTCTTAATAGGTTATTTTTCACACATACTTAGGAGGTTTTCACTGGTGAATTTTATTGGACATTGGCACTATAAAACAATACAAAATATTCGACAGGTATATGCAATTATGATATGATAGCCATGAAGATAAATTGAAGCGGGAAATTATAAGGATAAACGATTTGAAAAAATACAGATTGTTTATCCTTATTTGTGAGCAAAAGGAGGAGCGTACAGTGTTTACAATTAATAATGTAGTCCAGCCTGAAACCCTTAAGGAAGCCTATGAAATACTTGTATCTAAAAAAAATAATACAATGCTGGGCGGATGCGCATTTCTTAAATTAAGTAATAAGAGAATTGAAACGGGCGTGGATCTTTCAAGTCTTGATTTAAGCTATATAAAGGAAGATGAAAACTTTATTGAGATAGGAGCATCGACAACCTTAAGAGAAATTGAGACAAGCTCCCTTTTAAATAGCTATTTCAACGGGATTTTAAGGGAGTCGGTAAAAAATATAATAGGAATACAATTAAGAAATATAGCAACTGCAGGAGCTACAGTGTTTTCAAAATACGGTTTTTCGGATTTTAATACAGCCCTTTTATCCTTGGATGCGGAAGTTGAATTATATAAGGGAGGAAGGATGCTTTTTGAGGAATTTCTTTCAAAGTCCTATGAGAAGGATATACTATCTAAAATATACATTAAAAAGAAGGGAAGAATAGCGGTATATACAAGCTTTAGAAACTCTTCAAGCGATTACCCTATATTAAACGCAGCGGTATCCTGCTTGGATGACAATTGGAGAATTGTATTAGGCGCCAGACCCCAAGGTGCAAAGATTGCAGATAAGGCTTCAGCTCTTTTATTAAATAAAGAATTAGATGAAAAGCTCATTGATGAAGCAGCGGGAATTGCATCGGAGGAACTGACATATGGAAGCAATATGAGAGCAACTGAAGAATACAGAAGGGCTTTAAGCAAGGTGCTTGTAAAAAGGACAGTTAAGGAGGTACTTCAATGCAGATAGAGCTTAACATAAACGGCAAAAAGCATAGCCTTGATATAAAAGCCGACGAATTTTTATTGGACACATTAAGAAAGCTTGGATACTTAAGCGTTAAAAGAGGCTGTAATACTTCCTGCTGCGGATTGTGTACTGTGTGGATAAATGGGAAGCCAGCATTGTCATGTTCATTGTTAACTTTCAGGGCAGATAAAAAGGATATAGTGACTATTGAGGGCCTTCAAAAGGAAGCAGCGGAGTTTGCTGAAATTTTTACCAATGAAGGTGCTGAACAGTGCGGATTCTGCAGCCCCGGCTTTGTCATGACCGTCATAGCTATGAAAAAGGAGCTTGAAAATCCCACTGATGATGAGATAAAGCATTATTTATCCGGAAACTTATGCAGATGCACAGGATATATGGGTCAGCTAAGAGCGGTAAAAAAGTACCTGGAGGTGGGGCAAAATGAAGGCAGTAGGTAAAGGCTATACAAAAATAGACGGTATGGCCCTTGCAACAGGAAAGCCCGTATATACTGAGGATATGGCACCGAAGGATGCGCTGGTTATAAAGATATTAAGAAGCCCCCATGCTTATGCAAAAATAATATCCATTGATACTAAAGCCGCCGAAGCAATTGAAGGTGTAGAATGCATACTGACATACAAAGATGTGCCCAATGTAAGGTTTACCCTGGCAGGACAAACTTATCCCGAGCTATCTCCCTATGACAGGCTCATACTGGATTCAGTTGTAAGGTATGTTGGGGATGAGGTTGCCATTGTGGCAGCCGCAGATGAGAGAACAGCCCTAAAGGCTTTAAGGCTTATTAAGGTTAAATACGAGGTGTTAAAACCCGTCCTTAACTTTGAGGAATCCATGGATAATGAGGCAATAGTCCATACCGAGGATGATGTACATTGCAATTTTGAAATCGGTATGGAGAAGGAAAGGAACATAGTGTGTTCCACAAATGCAACATTTGGCAATGTGGAAGAGGAACTGAAAAAATGTGATATAGTAATAGAAAATACCTATTATACACAAGCTCAGGCCCACGCCATGATGGAAACCTACAGGGCTTACAGCTGCTATGATTATGCAGGAAGGATGGTCATAGTGTCATCAACCCAAATACCCTTCCATGTAAAAAGGCATGTTTCAAGAGCTTTGGGTATTCCTGCCAGCAAAATAAGGGTTATAAAACCGAGGATAGGCGGAGGTTTTGGAGGAAAGCAAACGGCTTCGGTTGAAATTTTTCCAAGCCTTGTTACCATGAAGACAGGAAAGCCGGCTATTATAATATACGACAGAAAAGAGACTTTTTCTGCCACAACCAGCAGACATGCCATGAGGCTCAAAGTCAGGCTTGGAGCCATGAAGGACGGTACCATAAAGGTAATAGATATTGAAGGATTGTCAGACCAGGGTGCTTACGGAGAGCATGCTCCCACCACTTTTTCTGTTTCGGGAGAAAAGACTCTTCCTTTATATAATAAAACCGCTGCCGCAAGATTTTCAGGTTATGTGGTTTATACCAATAAAATGCCGGCAGGAGCATTAAGGGGATATGGCGCAACCCAGGGAGCTTTTGCATTGGAGAGCGCTATAAACGAGCTCTCAGCAAAGCTTAATATGGACCCAACTGAAATAAGGCTTAAGAATATTATGAAGGCGGGAGAAAAAAATATAGCCTACGATGAAATCTTATTAAGCTCCTCACTGGATAAATGCATTGAGGAAGGTAAGAAAATGATAGGCTGGAATGAGAAATTTCCATCCCGGGAAGTATCACCAAACGTTGTGCGGGCAGTTGGCATGGCTGTCACCATGCAGGGCTCGGGTATAGCCAATGTGGATACGGCAACCGTTGAAATAAGACTTAACGATGACGGGAATTATACCCTTTTTACAGGGGCAACAGATATGGGTACGGGCAGTGACACCATCCTTTCACAGATGGCAGCGGAAATATTGGATACCTCAATGGAAAATATAACAGTACATTCTGCCGATACCGACATATCTCCTTTTGATCCGGGATCCTACGCATCCAGCACAACTTATGTTACAGGAATGGCTGCTGTAAGAGCCTCAGAAGATCTTGTTTCAAAGATAAAGGAAGCCGGGGCAAAATTGTTAGGTGTGACTGTTGGCGAGGTGGATTTTGAGAATGATGCTGTAAGGGTAATTGGTAAGGAAGAATTTATAACTATTAAAAGCATTGCAGAAAGAGTCATAGTCGGACCGGATTCAAAGCAGTTAATGGGCAGCGGCACTTACGGCAGTCCCATTTCTCCTCCCCCATTTGTTGCAGGCTTTGCCGAAGTTGAAGTGGACAAGGAAACGGGCAAAGTGGATTTGATTGATTATGCGGCAGTAATTGACTGCGGAACGGTAATTAATCCAAAGCTTGCAAGAATACAGGCTGAAGGAGGCCTGGTTCAGGGAATAGGCATGGCCATGTACGAAGATGTCAAATATAATTTCAAAGGCAAAATGGACACGGATTCCTTCATGCAGTATAAAATTCCTAACAGGAAGGATATAAACAGTGTTAGGGTGGCTTTTGAGGAAAGCTATGAGCCCACCGGGCCCTTTGGCGCTAAATCCATAGGTGAAGTTGTAATTAATACACCGCCGCCTGCCATAGCAGCGGCAGTTTATAATGCTGTGGGCGTTAATATAAGAAGCCTTCCCATTACTCCCGAAAAGGTATTTACAGGAATGGCAGATAGTCTTACTAAGATCAAATAGATAAATCAGTGAGAATCTAACTCTTTATGTTTAGATTCTCACTGATTTATTGTTTACAGGCATATTAATAAACCTAGGAACTTATATGAAAGAATGGCTGCATTATTGATACTACCACAACATGTATTGTTTATAAAAAACATCCGGGTACAAGATGATAAGCCCAGAGAGAAGTCCAGCCGCCCAATGTGGGGCTTTTTTAATTTTTAGGTTTAAAAAACCAAATATAAAATTCTTGCGAGGCAAAAAATGTTATGAATAGGGTTATCCATGTTAAAGACCACGACCAATGTATATAGGCAATAAGGTCTGTATTTTTTTCAATAAGCACCTCAATTACTGTTATTGCCGTACAATAATAGGAATAATGCATTAATTGTCTCCGCCAATTCTTCTTTTCAGGATAATGAAGATTGAATATAACGCAGATTGCAGGATATACGAAGTATTCGAACGAAAAACTTGTTTTGCTTGCGTGTTCGAAAATCCGGACAGGATATTCTATCAAACCAAATTCTACAACCAGTAATCCAAATATCCATGTTATAAATTGTTTAAATAAAAAAATTAACCAGGCATGCCGGATTTTGGTTTTAGAAACAAAGAATAATAGAAGTCCTGAAGTTATAATCCATGATAATGCTAATACAAAAGACTCTTTGCTTATATCTTTATAAATCCCTATGAATTGTATGTTAGTCACGTCGAAGAATTTCACCTTCCTGATTATTGGAATTGTAAATCTCTACTATAATTTTGTCTAATTCCCGGCTTATTTCTAGTATCAAGGGATTAGTTAAATTTTTGTCGTTTATGAGAGAATTTAATTGACGCTTTAGTGTATCTGCTTTCTCGGTAATAGTAATCATATTTACGATTCCTTCCATTTATCTTTAGAAAAATACAGACACTTTAATACAAGTATAAGGAAAATATTTAATAGTGTCAACAGCTATAGAATGTAAATATCTCATTTATAAACCTCTATACAGGGTTGAAACATTATGTTATACAATGTATTTTGTGTATAAGCGGGGTGAAATGATGGGAGACATTAAGAAAATTGTTGGCAACAGGATTAGAGATTTACGGAATGGACGCGGCTGGAGCCAGGAAGAATTAGCCGATAGGGCTACAGTGAGCCGATCTTTTATGGGGGAAATTGAACGTGGTCAAGCAAGTGCAACAATTGAAAGCTTGGAAAAAGTCACAATTGCACTTGAAATTACATTGGAAGATTTATTCAGAGACTTGCGGCCTTCAACTGACAGTAAGTTGTCTGTTTTAATGAATAAGATGAACTGTTTAAGTGCAGAGAGTTTAAAGGAATTTATTAGCTTTGCAGAAACCTTATACGATTGGAAATGCAAAAAAGATCAAGCCTGATGGTGACAACCAAAAGGCTTGTGTTATTTTTAAGGCTTAAGGAATAGGATTTTCAAATGTATAAGTTAATCTTAAAATTTGATTCCCTGTACTGACTTGAAAGCAACCACTATCTTTAAATAGCCATTTTATTCTGGTTCTGTTTCGTAGTGTTCTGGAGCCGTAACAGTTTCTAAAGGGTCTGATTGTCTTTCGAAAGCAATTGAATTTATATCATCGCGTATCCTTAAATAGGCTCTTAGATTGTCTTTTTCAGCTTCAGGCATTGAATTATATAACGTTAAAAATTCCAGTTCATCTCCTTCAACTATTCTCTTATTGTTATGCATGTCACTATATGTTAGTGGTGTCTTAAAATCATATGATTGAAAATCATGTATAAATAATTCAGCAAATTTAACTAATGAATTATTAAAAGCATTGATATATTTTGTAATTGCTTCCTGAAAAGTGCCGGTATCTATGCCATAGGATAACAGCAAATCCACAAACTGTTTAAGATTAAGTAGCAAATCAAACATGCAGGTTAAAAAACCCGAACGTAAATTTTTATCTACAGGGCAGCTGAATATCCGGGCGAGCATTTCCAGGGAATCCTGGATTCTTTGAACTTCATCGTCGTCAAACCCCTTCATTTTGTTAAAAAGCTCTGTAATGTCTTTTTTCAATTGAAATGTTGACATAATTAGCTCATTTTGCAAAATATTTTTTTTATTTTTCTTTTCAATGCTATATTTCTCACCAATACCGTCTTTAAGCCATTGTTCATTAACGCAGAACCTTTCTACTATATTTTTTAGTACAGGCTCCGTTAATGACCTTTCATTTTTTTCAACAAGTGAAAGGCCTGATTTTTTTAAACCAGTTTCCTTACCGAACTTGTCTAAAGTCAAATTGTAATCAGTCCTTATTTCTTTAACTCTTTCTCCAATGGTGCTCATATACATCACCTCTGTTTACATTGTAAACCTAAATTTAAAAATTTGCAAATATTTTTATTGACATGTTTGCATAGCAAACTTATAATTAATTTGAAACCATTAATATATTACTTTAAAGCCGATGAATAAATAATTTGTATGTATTGGAAGTATACATAAACGGTTCGTATAACATATTTTCTCCTGAATTTTAGTGTAAAAATCAAATCTATTGTTAAATGAAATATGGATTTAATTGCATGAAATAGCTTTAAACAAATGCATCTGCCGTACTTATATAAACACAAGTTGATGCTATAAAAAGGAGGTTAGTGTTATGGTAAGGAATTTTTACAGGTTCTTAATTGAAACGACAGATAATAGAGTACATGACATTCAAAATGATACTGCAAAAAACAACAGAAGATATAAAGAATTTACTGTATCGATCTTAAAAATGCTTAAAGAGATTTATAAAGAATTACCTGTTGAATATCATGAAATATTAGAAGAACTGGAAGATACCAGGGGTGAGCGGGATTTAATAGCAGAAAAAATATTATACCGCCAAGGATTGATTGATGGCATCAGGATTAGCAATGTTCATACCAAACTACGGGATGAGGCTATGAAAAAAATAGAAAGGCTATGGAGGACATAAGCTATATCTTTTCTTTAAAGCTTTCAAATACCACATATTTTGCAGTTTTGACAATTTTATTTCTCATAAATAATTATATAGGGTTATATTTTTAAAAAACGTAAAAATCCTCTTTAAAATGGCAAGAGGATTTTTTGCGTTTCGTTATAATTTTTTCAAAATTGAAAACATATAAAAAATATAAGAAAAGTATGCAATAATTGTTGACATCATCTTCATAGCAGAATATAATACAATATAAATCAAAACATACTAAACATATATATAAAATAATATTTAATGGATTGGGGGAAAAATTAATGGCAGGAATAGCATCCAAATTGACTGATCTGATAGGTAACACGCCATTATTGGAATTAACGGATTATAACAAGAAACAGAGCATAAAGGGACGGCTTGTAGCCAAACTTGAATATTTCAATCCCTTGGGCAGCGTCAAGGACAGGATAGCTTATGCTATGATAAAGGACGCTGAAGATAGAGGAATAATCAACAAAGACACGGTTATCATCGAGCCTACCAGCGGCAACACCGGTGTCGGACTGGCCTTTGTGGCGGCTTCCAAAGGTTATCGATTGATTTTAACCATGCCGGAAACCATGAGTATAGAAAGGCGCAATCTTCTAAAAGCTCTCAATGCTGAATTGGTGCTTACTCCCGGAAAAGACGGGATGAAAGGTGCAATAAGAAAGGCTGAAGAGCTTTCATCTCAAATACCTAATTCTTTTATTCCCCAGCAGTTCAATAATCCGGTCAACCCAAAAATTCACAGGGAAACAACTGCTGAAGAAATATGGAGTGATACAAACGGAGAAATTGCAGCCTTTATAGCAGGTGTAGGCACAGGCGGTACACTTACCGGTGTTGGTGAAGCACTCAAAGAAAAAAATCCCAATATAAAAATTATAGCAGTAGAGCCCTTTGATTCTGCGGTACTTTCAGGTTCAGCTCCCGGTTCCCACGGAATCCAGGGAATAGGCGCAGGTTTTGTTCCAACAGTTTTAAATACTGAAATTTATGATGAAGTATACAAGGTCAGGACAGAGGAAGCATATGAAACTTCCCAGGCTCTGGCGCAAATTGAAGGGATTCTTGTTGGTATCTCTTCTGGTGCCGCTGCTTTTGCAGCTACTCAGATTGCTAAGCGGCCGGAATTTGAAGGCAAAATTATTGTGGTTCTGCTTCCCGATACAGGGGAGAGATATTTATCTACGCCATTATTCAATAGTTTGGAAAGAAAATTCTAGTGTAAAGAAGGTTAGATTATGGCATGCTTTGATATTGAAATTGATAAACGCTTCGAAAATATATCCAACCGCCATCCCTGCTTCAGCGGCGGGGCCAATATGACAAGCGGCAGGGTGCATCTTCCCGTGAGCCCTGTTTGTAATATACAATGCAAATTTTGCAAGAGGAGCTTTAATAAATTTGAACAGCGCCCCGGGGTTACGAGAGAATTGCTTTCACCTGAAAAAGCAATTGGGATAGTGGATAAATCATTAAAGCTTTGCCCCGAAATTACCGTTGCAGGTATAGCAGGTCCTGGTGATACTCTGGCAACGCCGCATGCCATAAAGACTTTCAATCTTATTCATGAACGCCATCCGGAGCTTATAAATTGTTTAAGCACCAATGGTCTTTTGCTAGAAAGATATGCAGAGGATATATGGAATGCGGGAGTCAAAACCGTTACGGTTACAGTTAATGCTGTGGACCCTTATGTTTTGGAGAAAATTTGCTCTTATGTATTAATTGATGGAAAAGTTTATGAGGGGATAGAAGCTATGAATATGCTGATCAATGCACAAAAAGCAGGTATAAGAAAAATGGCTGAATTGGGAGCCATGATCAAAATAAATATTGTGCTCATTCCTGGAATAAACCATTTTCATATAAAAGAGATAGCAAAGACTGTCCAAGGATTGGGAGCTTCAATAGTTAATATTATTCCTTTGATTCCTCAATATGAGATGGATTGTGTATCTTCACCCGATTGCGGTGAACTCAACAAAGCGCGTATAGATGCTGAAGAATACCTGCCGGTATTCCGGCATTGCCAGCACTGCCGGGCAGATGCCTGCGGCATACCGGGAAAGGGAGATTTATCCGGCCTTCTCTATGAGTACGGAGGACTGGAACAAACTTTTTCACATGGTTAAAGAAGCAATTGATTATTTTATTTAATGGAGGAGAGAAAAATTGAGCAAATTTGTTGACAGACCGCGGTATGCCTGTGCATTAGGCGGTGCTCTTGCTACTTTAAGGGCAATACCCAGGGCTATACCTGTTATTCACGCTTCGGCAGGCTGCGGCCACAATCTGCATAATGCCATTAATCCCGGTGCCGGGTATTTAGGCGGAGGATATTGTGGAGGGCTTTCTTTATCAAGCACCAATGTGGTGGAGAGAGACATTGTTTTCGGCGGGGAAGATAGGCTGCGTGAACAAATAGCCACCACCCTTGAAATCATGGACGGAGATATATATCTCATACTTACTGGCTGTATGGTTGAGATGATAGGTGATGATTTAGATTCTGTTGCCTCTGAATTTTTAGATTCGGAAAAATTAGTAATTGCAGTTCATACTCCAAGTTTCCGAGGGAATTCCTTTACAGGATATGAACTTGTATTAAGTGCATTGGTTAAAAAATATGTTTTTAAAACCAGTGTAAAAGTACCTAAGTCGGTAAATGTATTGGGTATTGTTCCGGCACAGGATGTATTCTGGGAGGGAAATTTAAGAGAAATTAAAAGACTCCTTTCAAAATTAGGTCTTAAAGTAAACACTTTTTTCGGAGAGGGTGAAACCCTTGACGATATTAAAAATTCCGGTCAAGCCAGCTTGAATATAGTGGTATCTGATGTATATGGGGAAAGTGTGGCAAGAGAATTTGAAGAAGTACACAATGTTCCTTATATTACAACAGAATTTCCTATTGGAGCAATTGCAACGGAGGCTTTCTTAAACAATGTATCTAAAGCCTTGGACTTGGATGAATCCTTAACACAGTCTGTGATAAAGGAAGAAAAATCAGTTTATTATAATTACCTTGAAAGAATTGCAGACATTTATAATGACATAGATCTGCAGCGGTATGCCGTTGTAGTCAGTGATGGGAATTATGCTCCGGCAGTTACCCGTTTTTTATCAGATGAATTGGGGTGGATTCCCGAGCTTGTTGTTATAACAGATTTTCTGGATGACAATCAAAAGCAAAAGCTTTTAAAGCGTTTTGAAAATCTGGAGTCTGGGATTTCACCCGTTGTAAAATTTGATACTGATGCATCATCGGTTAAAAAATATATAGCGCAAATTTGGCCTCAAAACAGAAATGACCGCTATTACGATGCTTTTAATCCTGCAGTGGTAGTGGGAAGCGTATTTGAGAGAGATTTATCGGCAGAGTTTGGATTTCCTCTTTTGACATTATCTTATCCCGTTACAAACAGGGTTGTATTAAACCGGACTTATGCAGGATTTAACGGGGCATTGAGTATAACTGAAGATTTATTAAGTATTATTGTTGCAGGTAGATAGGAGGGACTTGTATGAATTATTTAAACGCAAAATCAGCACCGGCCCGTGAAGACAGATTGAAGGCCAACATTGCCTTTGGCGGAACAGTTGATGAAATGATTAAATGTTCAAAAGGCGGTTGCTTCTCAGAAACCGGATGCTTGAACCTTGCAGGAAGGCGCTTTTCCCAAACTCAGGGATGTCAGTTTACATTGAGTTTGGCAATTTTGAACACATTACGCAACGCCGTTATTATAATGCACTCGCCTATAGGCTGCGGAGCCTGCAGCATAAGCAATGTGGGAGTTAACAAATCCTTCAAGCAATTAAGGGATCCCAAGGCAGACGGAGTTGTATGGCTTAACACTAATCTGGATGAAGCCGATGTAATAGGTGGAGGAGAAAGAAAGCTAAGAGAAGCGGTTCTTTATGCAGACAAAGAATTCCGGCCGGATACAATCATCGTAGCTAATGGCTGCGTACCTGCATTAATAGGTGATGATATAGACAGCATACTGGCAGACCTTCAAACTCAGACTGCATCAATTATTGTACCCATACATTGCGAAGGTTTTAAGACAAAGGTAATGGCAACAGCTTATGACGCAGTATATCATGGAATTCTTAAAAATTATATAAGAAAGCCCGAAAGGCGTGAATATATTGCCGAACCTGACTTTGAAAAGCTAAAGGAGCAGTACAGGATAAGCCGCAATGTAAATATTTTGAATGTTTCATCCATGAGCAGAGCAGATGAACTGGAGCTTCAAAGACTGTTAAATGCCATAGGATTAAATGTTAACTTTATTCCTTGCTATGCAAAACCCGAAGATTTTGAGTATTCACTGGAAACTTCGTTAAATGTAAGTATTTGCGGTACCCATGATGACTATTTCGTTGAACATTTAAAGGAAAAATACGATATACCTTTCCTTATAGATACTATTCCCATAGGCAGAAAAAATACAGACCGCTGGATTTTAAAAATCGCAGAATATTTTGGTCTTGAAAAAGAAGCACATCTATTGATAAAAGATGAAAATGAGCTTCTTGATAAAAGTCTTGAACCTTATCGCAAGATACTTTCCCGGAAAAAAGTATTCCTAGCCGGAGGAGAGGTTCGTATTGTGGCAACAGCCGAAATAATACAGGATCTTGGAATGGAGGTTGTAGGCTTTAAAGCCCATCACTTTGATAAATTTATAGAACCCATATTCGAAGCATTAGAAGATGTAGAAGATGTGGTTATAGATGTGGCAACAAACCAGCCCTTTGAACAATCAAATTTAATCAATCTTTTGAAACCCGATGTTTTTATCACCCATACCGGCGGAAACAATATTTCAGCTAAATACGGCCTTCCAATTTTGCCCCTTTTCGGACCAGGGTACAATTACCTGGGTTATTCGGGAACATTCGAAGTGGCAAGAAGGCTGAACAGGATAGTGAGGAACAGCCAGTTCAATAAAAAGCTTGCAGAGAACACCTTGCTTCCATATAAAAAGGAATGGTATGAAAAGGATCCATTCACTTATATCAAAAGCCAGGACGCAGTATAAAGAAAGGAGGAAGTATTATGTCTGACATCAGTAATACCGGCATTGCGGTGACATCCAGGGAGAACCCGGCTATAGTGTTTAATATTAAGACATTGCTCCCGACTTTCAGCGCTTTGTTGGCGCTTTTAGTTCACCTTCTGATGCCAAACAGCCCACGTTATACTCAAAAGCCGCTGCCTTATTTTACTATAGCCTTAATTATTACAATTGGGATAACTTTGGGTCTGGCTCTTTTATCGCTGTTTAATGAAAAGGTAAGAGAAAAATATGCCTATAAATCCTGGTTTATAACAACAGTGATAGCACTTTTAAATATATTGAATTTCGTAACCTTGAAGCTTATGCTGCTTCCTGCAATATATTTTCCAAATCCTGACAGAATATTAAAGGTCTTTATGGAAGAATGGCAATTCATATTGAAATGCCTTGCTTATTCCGGAAGGCTTTTAGGCCTGGGATATATTTTAGGAGCAACCATAGGTATAACTACAGGAATACTTGTAGGCTGGAGCAAGGGCTGGAGTTATTGGGTAAACCCCCTTATTAAGATCTTAGGACCTATACCCTCAACAGCCTGGGTGCCTATTGCGTTGGTATCTTTTGCAAATTCCTTTCAGGCCAGCGTATTTTTAATAGCTCTTGCTGTGTGGTTTCCTACAACGGTATTAACCAGCTCTGGAATATCAAATGTAAAAAATGCTTACTTTGAAGTGTCCAGTACTCTTGGAGCAAGTACCTTGCAGAAAATTTTCAAGATTGCACTGCCCGATGCCATGCCAAGTATTTTTATAGGCATCTTCAACGGTACTTGCTCCTCCTTCATTACTTTAATGACAGCAGAAATGCTGGGAGTAAAATTCGGTATAGGCTGGTATATAAACTGGCAGAGGGAAATGCTCTCATATGCCAATGTTTATGCAGGTCTAATGGTAATAGCTTTTACTTTCTCGTTTATCATAACCTTAATGTTTAAAGTCCGTGACAGAGTATTAGGATGGCAGAAGGGGGTTATTAAATGGTAGAACAACTGAATGGCAGCATAAAAGCAAAAAATATTCGAAAAACCTTCCTTCAGCAGGACGGACAGCCGGTGGTAGCATTGCAGGATGTTGCAGTGGATATAAAAGCCGGAGAATTCATTTCCCTTATAGGGCCATCCGGATGTGGAAAATCCACATTTTTAAGGCTCCTTGCAGGCCTTACCCAACCGGATAAAGGGGAATTCACATTGGATAATGTACCCATTACGCAACCAAGTTATGAGCGAGGTCTTGTGTTTCAGGATCCTACTCTCTTTCCATGGCTTAATGTTTATGAAAACGTAGCTTTTGGTTTAAAAGTCAGGAACATATACAAGGATAAGGAAAATGAAGTATTGGATTTTATACGGCTTGTAGGCCTGGAAGGCTTTGAAAAATCCTATCCTCACCAGTTATCGGGGGGTATGGCTCAAAGAGCAGCCCTTGCAAGGGCCTTAGTCAATCATCCCAAGGTATTGCTCTTGGATGAGCCTTTTGGAGCGCTGGATGCCTTCACCAGGATGAATATGCAGGATGAGCTTATAAAGATATGGCAGGAGAGGGGAACTACTACTGTAATGGTAACCCATGATGTAGATGAAGCCATTTATTTAAGCGACAGGATATTTGTTATGACACCAAGGCCCGCTAAAATCGAAAGTATAATCCAGGTAGATATAAGCCGGCCCCGCGGAAGGGACTTACCTGACTTTTTAAACTTAAGAGCTAAGATATTAAAAATTCTCAATTTTGCGGGAAAAACAGAAGAAATACAATATTACCTTTAAATTATTATAAAAAGAAGAGGAGAATGAAAATGATTACAAAGAAAAGCTCTGTGACTAAAAGAAAAAGAGGAAGGTTGCTGCTTATACCCCTCTTTGCCATCACTTTGGTGATGACAGTTCTTGCCGGCTGTTCTTCAAACCAGACCCCTTCTGGTTCAACTGCCACACCAGGCAGCAGTACACCTGCTCCCACAGTTGAAGCCGACCAGAGTAAGGATTTTGTATTAAGAATAGGTTATGGCGGAAGTCTGTGCGAAGCCCCTTTGCATATGGCATATGAAAAGGGTTATTTTGAGGAAGAGGGCTTAAAGGTTGAACTTACCAAGCTAGCCCCCGGAACAATTTTTGATGCGGTAACAGCCAATCAGGTTGATGCCGGTTTCAGTCTTCTTGCCAGCTTGGTTCAGCCCCTTTCAAACGGATTACCGGTAAAAATTACTACAGGATTGCACACCGGATGCGACAAGGTACTGGCTAAAAAGGATTCAGGAATTACAAGCCCGGCTGATTTCAAGGGAAAGAAAGTAGGAGTTCCAAGCATGACCAGCAGCCCCATTATATTCACAAAGCGCGTATTGGCTGATAATGGAATTGGTGTCGGCGTTCAGAATTCCGAAGTAGAATTCGTAGTATACAGCACCACAGATTTACCAATCGCACTTGAAAACGGAGCAGTTGATGCCATTGCCATGAATGATCCCACAGCTACAATCGCTGCCAATGAATATGACCTGAATGTAGTCTTTGATTCAGCCCTTGATGCACCATATAAGGATCAATACTGCTGCTCAGCATTTGTACGGGAAAATATTGTAACTGATTATCCTGATATAGCCGCAAAATATACCAGAGCTATGCAGAAGGCCAGCGCATGGGTACAGGAAAATCAGGATGAAGCAGCTAAAATACAGGTAGATAATAAATGGGTAGCCGGAGATGCTGAAGTAAATGCAAAAGTGTTAAAGACATTTAATTATATTCCTTCAGTAAGCGGTGCATATGATGCTTTCGGTATAACTGCAAAACAACTTCAGGAAGTAGGAATGCTTGATGCAGGTGTTGATGTGGATAATCTTCATAAAAACAGCTTTACAGCACTGGACGGCATACCTGAAGAATATAAATAAATAATATCTGACTTTACAATATACCTCCTTTACTGAATTAGATGCGCCGTCCATAGAAAAATCGGGTGGCGCATCAAATTTAATTTAAAATATTAACTCTATGGAGGCGGTTCTCATGGGCGGAAAATGGCGTGTGGCAGTTGCCAGTACAGACGGAAAAGTGATAAATGAACATTTTGGACGGGCAAAGGATTTTTTTATCATCGATATCAAATCCGATGGCTCCAGAGAGTATATAGAAAGACGTATTGTTACACCTCTTTGCGCAAATGGGGAACATAAGAATGAAGAACTTTCATATGTTATAAATGCGCTTTCAGACTGTACGGCAGTGCTGGTTGCAAGGGTCGGAATGGGCGTGAAAAGAGCCCTGGAAATAAACAAAATATCAGTTTTCGAGCAGCCTGATTATATTGAAAATGCTTTAACAAAACTAACAAATTACTTTATCAAAACAAATCATTCTTATATGGAGGAAAAATGACATGTCAAAAAAAATTACTCAGATTGCAATCTACGGTAAAGGCGGTATAGGTAAATCCACCACTACTTCAAATTTGTCAGCTGCCCTTTCTAAAATGGGATATAAAGTAATGCAATTCGGATGCGACCCTAAAAGCGATTCTACCAATACCTTAAGGGGCGGCACTTATATACCCACAGTACTTGATACCTTAAGAGAAAAAAGTACGGTAAATGCCCATGACGTAATACATGAGGGCTTTAACGGTGTTTATTGTGTTGAAGCCGGCGGTCCTGCTCCCGGTGTAGGATGCGCAGGACGGGGTATTATAACTGCAGTGGAACTTTTTAAACAGCAGCGTATATTTGAAGAGCTGGATCTTGATTTTGTCATATATGATGTATTGGGAGACGTCGTATGCGGAGGATTTGCCGTACCAATACGGGAAGGAATAGCCGAGCATGTATTTACCGTTTCATCTGCTGATTTTATGGCTATTTATGCTGCAAACAACCTTTTCAAAGGTATAAAAAAATATTCCAATTCAGGCGGTGCACTGCTTGGCGGTGTTATTGCAAATTCCATTAACGCTCCTTATGCAAGGGAAATAGTCGATGATTTTATCACCCAGACTAAAACCCAGGTTGTGGAATATATACCCCGTTCAGTCACGGTTACTCAATGTGAGCTTCAGGGGAAAACCACCATTGAAGCAGCACCGGGTTCAGAACAGGCTAAGGTTTATTTAAGCCTTGCAAATAAAATCGCAAACCACACAGATTCAAAATCACCGGAACCTTTAGGAGTACAGGAACTGAGGGATTGGGCTTCAAAATGGGCGGATTATCTTTTAGCTCTGGAAACAGGAGTTATAAGACCCGAGCTTTCAAGCAATATATAATGCACTATCTATCATTTCATATATGAAAAAATAAATTCCTGACTATGGGGATTGGGTTTTTAGAATTTTCCATGGTGGCTATACTATTGACAAGGATATTTTTTTCAAATATTATCAAATAGATAAAGTATAAGTATGAAATGGAGATTTAACATATGAGGATATCTGTAAAGGGACGTTATGCGATTATCGCTTTGATAAACATGGCTCAATTATATAACAACGGTGAATATATTACGATAATTAGTATTTCAGAAAGGTTAGGGATATCCAAAATATATTTGGAACAGGTTTTCTCACTGCTGAAAAGAGGAGGCTTGGTCAATTCTGTAAAAGGAGCCCAGGGAGGGTATCAGCTTTCCCGGGTGCCTCAGGAAATAACTGTTTATGATATTCTGACAGCAGTGGAACTTACTCTTTTTGAAAGAACGGAAGAGACTGTTTCGCCTGGATTTCCTGAAATTGAAACAGCTTTACGGCGATCAGTTTTCGATCCTCTGGATGATGCGGTTAAAACTGCATTGCAAGGAATAACTTTGTATGATTTAGCAGATGAGATAGAAAAATATAGAACAGATCAAGGATATATGTTTTTCATTTAGTTGTGTATATGTAATGTGTTTTGGGCTGCGCATCAGTTATTAATCAATGCAAAAAGTTTCATTGCGAATTTATATAGAACAGTATTATAGTTAATTCTGCTTGACACATTATATTTATAATGATAACATTAGAAAAATTAAATACTTGAACAATTCTCATCAAGAGAGGCAGAGGGACTGGCCCGATGAAGCCTCGGCAACCTTCAGATTCATTTATCTGAAAAGGTGCCAATTCCTACGCTTGATTAATTTAAGTGGAAGATGAGAGAGGATAGTAACAAAATGGTGGAAATTTATTAACCTCTTTCGTCCATAATTATTGGTGAAGGAGGTTTTTAATTTTATCCAATAAAAACTATAAAAGAATATCAATGATTGAAATAAAATTACAAATATGCAGGAGGAGTTTACTATGAAAGAGGATTATTATTGTATTGATACGCAAGTTGTACATGGATATAAAGGATATGATGAAAAAACAGGAGCCATAAGTTTTCCCATTTATCAGAGTGCTACATTCAGGCATCCTGGTTTGAATCAGAGTACGGGATATGATTATTCAAGGCTTCAAAACCCGACAAGAGAAGAATTGGAAAAAACAATCGCAAAGCTTGAGTCGGGTAAAGAAGGCTTGGCATTCTCAACAGGGATGGCTGCTATAACAGCAATAGCTACCATATTTTCTGCAGGTGATCATATTATTATATCTGATGATCTCTATGGAGGTACTTACAGGCTATTTGAAGAAATATACAAGAAGTATGGAATAGAAACTTCATATCTGAATACCAGTAATTTAGAAACGATGATACAAGGAATAAAAAATAATACAAAGGCGATTTTAATTGAAACCCCATCAAACCCAATGATGAAGGTTACTGATATAGCGGAAGTTGTAAAAACTGCAAAGCAGAAAGGCATACTGACCATAGTAGATAATACATTTTTAACGCCATATTATCAGAAACCTTTAAACTTTGGAGTTGATATAGTAGTACACAGCGGTACTAAATATCTTGGAGGGCATAATGATACGCTGGCGGGATTAATTGTTGTAAATGATGAAGAACTGATTGAAAGGTTCAGGTTTATACAAAAATCCACCGGAGCTGTTTTGTCTCCTTTCGACAGCTGGCTTATACTAAGGGGGATAAAAACTCTTGCGATAAGGATGGATAAACAGCAGAATAATGCCCTTGAGATAGCAAAATGGCTGCATGAAAATAATGAAGTAGAGAAGGTTTATTATGTTGGATTGCCATGGCATGATGAATATCAGGTATCCATTAAACAAGCTACCGGGTTTGGTTCAATGATTTCATTTACAGTAAAGTCTGTGGAAATGGTAGCAAAAATATTAAAAAATGTGAAGGTCATTACTTTTGCGGAAAGCCTGGGGGGAGTAGAAAGTCTTATTACCTATCCTTATGTGCAAACACATGAAGCAATACCGGTAGAAATGCGAAACAGGCTGGGGGTAACAGACAAGCTCTTAAGGTTATCCATAGGTATAGAAAATGTAACTGATTTAATAAAGGATCTTGAACAAGCCATTGGCAGATAAAACAGTCGATTTCTTTGCTGTTAAATAAATAAGCTTATTGCTGTATTTCGCAGCAATAAGCTTATTTTAATATAAATCTTCTATCCTTATTATATTTTCAACTTTATCAACATAATGAATATCCATTATCTTGTTTAAAGCTTTATCTAAATTTGTTTTTGACGTACAGCCGGTCTTTAACGCAAAATAAACAGTATTCTGAGATTCAACGTTTTTAATAATATTTAAAATATTGATATCATTTTCTGCAAATATGGATTTTATTTTATCGAAAACATGGGGAATATTCCCGGCACTAGCCCTGATATAATATGATGATACGACTTCTTCAGCAGAGCAGACCTTCTTTTGAATAGTATCATTTTTAAACAGCCTTTTGAAGGGTAAATCCCTTTTATTTCTCAATATGGATATTATATCTCCCACTACTGCACTGCCGGTTGGCAAATCTCCTGCCCCTCTTCCGTAAAACATCAAGTCCCCTGCGGCATTCCCCTTAATTAGGATTGCATTAAAGGAATCCTTAACATTTGAAAGTGCGTGGAAAGCAGGCACCATTGCCGGATGAACCTTAAGCTCTAATTTATCACCTTTATCCCTGGCAACAGCCAGAAGCTTGATTGCATACCCTAATTCTTGTGCATATTTAATGTCTATTGATTCAATGTTTCGAATTCCTTCTCTGTGGATTGTATTAACATCAATTTTTGTATCAAAAGCAAGGGAAGCTAATATTAAAAGCTTGTATAAAGCATCATAGCCTTCCACATCGGAAGTAGGATCTGCCTCGGCAAGTCCATTTATTTGTGCTTCCTTTAAAGCGTTCTGGAAATTCACTCCATCATCGGCCATCTTAGAAAGAATGTAATTTGTTGTGCCGTTTACAATACCTATAATTTCTTCGATTTTATTGGCAGTAAGACTTTCGGTTATATTTTTAATTATAGGTATACCGCCGCCGACACTTGCTTCAAAACATAGTTGTACCCCTTTTTCATAAGCGGCAGAAAAGAGTTCTTCTCCTGCAGTGGCAATCAGAAGCTTATTTGCTGTAACAATATGCTTTTTATTTTCAATTGATCTTAGTATATAATCTTTGGCAGGGTCCATTCCGCCTAATAATTCTACGACAATCTTTACACTGTTATCATTTAATATATCATCCGGATTTGCAGTCAATATCCCTGGAGGTATTGAAATACTCCTGTCCTTATTAAGGTCTCTGACAAGTATCTTTGAAACTTCTATCTCGTACCCGGAGCGTTTTTTAATTTCTTCAATATTTGTATTTAATATTTTCCATACACCTTTCCCCACATTGCCTAAACCTAATAGTGCTATCCTTACCTTATCCACGATTTAACCTCCAATAATGTCAAATAAAAAAACCTCTTCATCTTTAAAGCTTAGGATGAAAGAGGCTTGGTTATCAGAACCTGAATAAGGCTTCCTCTCTCATCTACCGCTTGGATTTTTAAAATCCAGCGCAGGAGTTGGCACCTTTTCAGATAAATGAACCTGAAGGTTGCCGAGGCTTCATCGGGCCAGTCCCTCTGCCTCTCTTGATGAGAATTGAATAATTCATTTTTAAAATATACTAACATTTAACTTATCATATGTCAAGTTTGATATATGTCATATAAGCAAACCTAAAACGATAACCCTGCACGTTACTGGCATATATCAACCCAAATTGCATCCGTAAGCTCCTGCATAAGTGACGGAGATATCTTTAATGCTGCTGTTTTTGAACCGGCAGCAGGATATACAAATTTAAATTCTTTGATGGAAATATCAAGATAGATTTCGAGTCCATTTTTTAATCCGAAAGGTGTCAACCCTCCTACAGGATGGCCGGTAATATCTGAAACCTCATCGTGCTCAAGCATCTTTGCTTTAATACCAAAGTATTGTTTGAATTTTTTATTGTCTATTCGGCAATTACCGCTCATAACTATCAAAATATTTCTGTCTTTCAGTTTAAATGCAAGTGTCTTGGCAATTAGCCCGGGTTCAACTCCTAAGGTTTTTGAAGCCAAATCCACAGTTGCACCGCTGTCAGAAAGTTCAAATACAGGATCCGGTAAGCTTCTCTCAAGAAAAAATTGTCTTACCTCTTTCGTACCCATACTTACTCCTCTTTTCATTGCTATTTTATATTACAAATAAGGGGGACTCTCCGATAAATAGAATAGTTCCAGAAGAGCCATAATTTTAAATTATATAGAGAGTCCCTTTTAGGTTGTGAAAAAAGTTTTATATAATAATACTATTAGCCTATTTTATTAAGAGCCTGATTTAAATCATATATTAAATCATCAGCATCTTCAATACCTATAGATAATCTGACTTGATCAGGTGTAACACCTGCAGCTTTCTGGTCTTCCTCTGAAAGCTGTGAATGAGTTGTGCTGGCAGGATGGATAACCAGGGATTTCGCATCGGCTACATTTGCAAGGAGTGAGAATATCTCAAGGCTGTCAATAAATTTCTTCCCTTCTTCAATTCCGCCTTTTACACCAAATGTAAATATAGAGCCTGTGCCATTGGGGAAATACTTTTGCGCTAAATCATAGTATTTGTTTCCTTTTATATTGGGATAATTAACCCATGAAACATTAGGGTGGTTCTGTAAAAACTCTACAATTTTCTTTGTATTGGAAATATGTTTTTCCACTCTTAAAGATAAAGTCTCAAGTCCCTGAAGGAAGAGGAATGAATTGAAAGGGCTTAAAGCTGCTCCTGTATCCCTTAAAAGAACTACTCTTGCTTTTAAAATGTAAGCTAATCCTCCGAAGGATTCGGTGTATTTAATTCCATGGTAGCTTGGATCCGGTTCAGTTAATCCGGGGAATTTTCCGCTTGCTGCCCAGTCAAATTTACCTGAATCAACGATTACCCCGCCTATGGATGTTCCGTGTCCGCCAATGAATTTTGTTGCAGAATGAACCACTATATCAGCACCATATTCAATTGGCCTTATCAAATAAGGTGTACCGAAGGTGTTGTCTATAATCAGAGGTATTCCGTTATCGTGAGCTACTTTTGCAACAGCTTCAATGTCGATTAAGTTTATTCCCGGATTGCCTATGGATTCTATATACAAAGCCTTTGTTTTATCATTAATTGCCTTTCTGAAATTATCTGTATCATCTGGATCTACAAATATGGTATCAACGCCGTATTTGGGCAGTGTATATTTAAATAAGTTATATGTTCCGCCATAAAGAGTACTGGCTGATACTATGTTATCTCCTGCCTGGGTAATGTTTAATATTGCATATGTTATGGCTGCAGAACCTGAAGCTACTGCCAGAGCGCCGATTCCGCCCTCTAGGGCAGCTATTCTTTTTTCGAATACATCGGTAGTTGGATTCATTATCCTTGTATAAATGTTGCCAAATTCCTTTAATCCAAAAAGGTTTGCTGCATGCTGGGTATCATTGAATACATAGGAAGTGGTCTGATAAATTGGAACAGCTCTTGAACCTGTAGTTGGATCAGCCTCTTGACCGGCGTGTACCTGCAGGGTGTCAAATTTTAATACTCTTTCGCTCATTATTATCTCTCCTTTTAAATCATTATGTTTTTTATTAATAAAATTAAACCTCTTTCACCTGATCGAGAGGATGAAAGAGGTTGTATATACAAAAATGTAAGTTATCCCTCTCATCTTTCGACCCAAGCTTAACCAGGGCGCAGGAGTTGGCACCTTTCCAGGTAAATGAACCTGTTGGTTGCCGAGGTTTCATTGGGCCAGTCCCTCAACCTCTCTGGATGAGAACATTCTCTATTGAATTTTTTTAATATTAGCATCTTATATTTTCGTTGTCAAGGGCATATTTTCAGCATTTCTTAAGCATAAAAGGCAGTAAAATCCGTAAAGTCATTGAAAATACTATATTAATCCGGTATGATTAGTAGGTTATGAAAATTTAAAATAATAAAATTATTTTTATTGAACAGTATATTTAAAGAATAAACAAATTAATTTATTATATATATTAGGTTATTTGCAATTAAGAGGTGAAATAAATGGAAGTATATTTTGATAACAGCGCCACTACAAAACCTTACGATGAGGTTATAGATACAATGGCTGAGATAATGAGAAACTATTACGGGAACCCTTCTTCTGCCCATTCTTTAGGCTTAATGGCTGAAAAAAAACTCAATGAGGCCAGGGAAGCTATTGCAAAGACTTTGAATGTAAGCGCCAGTGAAATAGTTTTCACTTCGGGCGGCAGTGAAAGCAATAATTTTTTGCTGACTGGGTTTGTTAAAGAAGGGGCTCACGTAATAACAACAAAAACAGAGCATCCCAGCGTATTGAATACTTGTATGGAGATGGAAGGCAGAGGTGTTGAAGTAACTTATCTCAATGTAGACAATGAAGGGAAAATAGATTTAAATGAATTGGAAAAGAGCATAAATAAAAATACCCAGCTAGTAAGTATAATGCATGTAAACAATGAAACCGGCATCATACAGGACATTGAAGCCATAGGAAAGCTTATAAAAGAAAAAAGCAGCAGGGCAAAATTCCACGTAGATGCAGTACAAAGCTATGGTAAGCTTAACATAAACATACAAAGTTCAGGTATCGATCTTTTGTCTGCCAGCGCTCACAAAATACACGGACCCCGCGGCGCGGGAATTGCTTATATAAGAAAAGGCCTTACCCCCAAACCACTTATATATGGAGGCGGGCAGGAGAAAAGGCTGAGGTCCGGCACCGAAAACCTTGCAGCTTATGCCGGATTTGCTAAAGCCGTAGAAATTATATATAAAAATAGAGAGAAAAACTTTGAGCATGTATTGAATATTAAGAAACATTTTCTAAACTCCATAGCATCAATGAAGGGTATAAAAATTAACGGACAGCATATAAATGATTTTTCACCTTATATATTAAGTATATCTTTTATTGGAGTTAGAGGAGAAGTGCTGCTTCATATGCTAGAAGCAGAATCGGTGTTTGTATCAACTGGTTCAGCCTGTGCGGCAAGAGATACTAAAGACAGCTATGTGCTCAAAGCAATAGGATTAAAAAACGAGGAAATAAAAGGAACAATACGCTTCAGCTTCAGTGAATTTAATACATTTAGTGAAGTGGATAAAGCCATAAACGCATTAAGTAAATGCCTTAAATTTTTAAGGAGGGGTTAAAATGAAAGAACTTTTATTATTAAAATATGCCCCGGAAATATTCTTAAAGGGGCTTAACAGAAATACATTTGAAAAGAAGTTGAAGAACAATATTGATAATGCATTGAAGGGTTTGGATTATGAATATGTTACGGATTCCGGAAGGACGCTTCTTTATTCTGAGAACTTTAATGAGATTATTGATAGATTGAAAAAGGTTTTTGGAATCACTGAAATCTGCATAGTTACCCAGGTAGAGGCTGATATGGATTCAATAAAAGCTCAAGCATTTAAAGAGGTTAATGATAGCTTTTGCTCTACCTTTAAAATTGAAACAAACAGGGCTAATAAAAAATTTGTTTTAAATTCCATGGAAGTCAGCAGAGCCGTAGGAGAATATGTGTTAAACAATGTGGATGGTATATCCGTAGATATACACAATCCCAAATGCGTTGTTAATGTGGAAATCAGAGAAAAAGCCTATGTATATTCAAAAAGGATAAAGGCTCAGGGAGGGCTTCCTTATGGAATAAACGGAAGCACATTTTTAATGCTGTCCGGCGGCATAGATTCTCCGGTGGCAGGATATTTAATGGCAAGAAGGGGAGTGGATATAAGCTGCGTATATTACCACAGCCATCCCTATACCAGTGAAAGGGCCAAAGAGAAAGTAAAAGAATTGGCCAGGATATTGAAGGAATATACAGGCCATATGAAGCTATGTGTTGTTCCCTTTACCGATATACAAATGCAGATAATGGAAAAATGCCGAGAGGATGAATTAACTATCATTATGAGAAGATTCATGATGAGAATAGCCTGTGCCTTGGCGGAGAAGTATGGAGTAAATTCCGTAACTACGGGAGAAAGTATAGGTCAGGTTGCAAGCCAGACCATGGAAAGCCTGGTAGTCAGCGACAGTGTATCTGACCGTCCTGTATTCCGTCCTCTTGTGTCAATGGATAAAACAGATATAATGTCTCTGTCAAGACAAATAGGAACTTATGAAACATCAATACTTCCCTATGAGGATTGCTGTACCATTTTCGTGCCAAAACACCCAAAGACAAAGCCAAAACTTTCAGATATTGAAGCATCAGAAGCAGCATTGGATATAGATAATCTTGTTATGCAAGCCATGGAAACAACTGAAATATTTTTTCTATAATATTTCTAATCCATATTGACAATATGCGTAGAAGATTATATTATTATATTAAGCATATAGGATTACTAGGAATTGATTTGGGGTGTCAGTTATGAAAATTTCTACAAAGGGAAGATACGGGTTGCGTGCAATGCTGGATTTGGCGGTAAATTCTCTTGGAGATCAGGTTGCATTAAAAAGCATTGCACAAAGGCAAGGCATTTCAGAGAATTATCTGGAACAGGTTTTTTCTTCTCTCAGAAAAGCCGGCCTTGTAAAAAGTATAAAAGGTGCTCAGGGTGGGTATATACTTGGGAAAAGTTCTTCAGATATCACCATTGGAGAGATATTAAGAACCCTTGAAGGCAGCCTGTCTATTATAGATGATAAGAGCAAAAGTAATACTGAAGATAAATTTGAATATATTATTTCAAGCAATGTGTGGGAGAAAGTGGACAGTTGTATAGATGATATAGTCAATTCGGTAAAGTTGGAAGATTTGGTTATAGAATATAAAAAGATTACGGATAATTCATCTTTTATATATTATATTTAAAATATAATATATAAAAATTTATATAAAAACCAACTAATCATATTGGAATAGTTAAAAATTAAGAATATATAAATATACGGAGGGATATAAAATGGCGAAAATAGCAAAGAATTTGACAGAACTTATTGGTAATACACCACTTTTAGAACTGGGTAATTATGGCAGCAGCGTAGGAGCAGAGGCAACAATTTTAGCAAAGCTTGAATACTTTAATCCCGGCGGCAGCGTAAAGGACAGAATAGGTTATTCAATGATTAAAGACGCCGAGGATAAGGGGCTCTTAAATAAGGATTCTGTAATTATAGAACCCACCAGCGGTAATACAGGAATTGCACTTGCGTTTGTTGCAGCAGCAAGAGGTTATAGGATTATTCTTACCATGCCTGAGACTATGAGTACAGAGAGAAGAAGCCTCCTTAAAGCTCTTGGAGCAGAACTTGTATTGACTCCCGGATCCCAGGGTATGGGCGGTGCTATAAAAAAAGCTGAAGAATTGACAGCCGAAACTCCAAATTCATATATGCCCCAACAGTTTAAAAATCCTGCTAATCCCGAAATCCATAGAAAGACTACCGCAGAGGAAATATGGAATGATACTGACGGAAAGGTGGATATATTTGTAGGGGGTGTAGGAACAGGCGGGACCATAACGGGTGTAGGCGAAGTGTTAAAACAGAAAAATCCGAATATCAAAATAGTAGCAGTTGAGCCGAATGATTCACCTGTTCTTTCAGGAGGTAATCCAGGACCCCATAAAATACAGGGTATAGGTGCTGGATTTGTGCCTGATGTGTTGAATAAGGAAATTGCAGATGAAATATTCAAGGTAAAAAACGAAGAAGCCTTTGAAACTTCAAAGAAGCTGTCAAAAGCAGAAGGGCTTTTAGTGGGAATATCATCAGGAGCAGCAGCATTCGCTGCCACAGAGATTGCCAAGAGGCCGGAAAACAAAGGAAAAACAATTGTTGTGCTGCTCCCGGATACCGGTGAAAGATATTTATCAACAGATTTGTTTAAAGAAGTTTAATTTAAATAAAAAAATCTGCCTGAGTTATCAGGCAGATTTTTTTATTTAAAATTATCATGGAGACAATTTTATAATTAATGAAATGCTGCAAATTATAATTTAGCAGTTAATAAATATAGTTATTTTTTATTTATAATTGTGTTTAATTCTTTATTTCATATGCTAATTTTGTATAAACAGTCAGTCAATCGTCTTTATAAACATGTCATATGGCCAGTAAAAAACAATTTTTTAACAAATGTTAATAAAAAGTCAATATAAAAATAAATAATACCATAATTTAGAATTAATACCATAAAACACATATATAATACTATAATAAATGGAAAATTATATTGATTAATAATTAAGAATGTGATATATTTAACTTGAGTTTTAAAGAAAAATAGAAATTGGTTCGGATAAAGAGGTATCCGAATATAAAGGAAAATCTTGATGAATAACATATTAATAGGAATTTAAAAATCGAAATGTTTAATTTCCAAAAAACGAGCAAATAAGCGGAAATTATGGCGTAACCACTGAGCTTTTGATGGCAGATTAGTAAATTTAATGTTTTATAATTTTTAAAATATGTATTCATAATTATCATTTAACCTTTACTAATCTAAAAGTTTGCAGTATTAATAACTTTTAGATTTTTTTATCTGTAGGTAAAGTTAGTTAAATAACTAACTTTAAAATAATGGAAATTAAACTGCGGCATCACTTATATCTTTGGCTGAAATAATGCTTCTTTAACCTTGTTATACTCGATTCTGCAAAATAACTTATCATTAATTCGAATTTTTATGCAAAAGTATAAATTATGATTGTATCCTAGCTTGAATCTTTTGGATGTGAACTTCAGTATGGTCTTCGATGTAAATTATTTATTGGATAACTTCCCATAGTCATGTTGCTTAATTTGCTTATGCCTTATTGCTGTATATAAAATTATTTAATTCCGGAAGGGGGTATGGCCGAAGGAAAATTAAAGCCAGTTTAAGACTGAGGCAATACGATAGAAAAATATTTCGTATTACAACAAATTTAATTAAGAAGGGAGAGCTATCATGTTAGAAAGAGAGATTCAAAGTTTTCTGGAACAGTTAAGGACCAGAAGAGAATTCTTAAAAATCAGTGGGAAGGGTATCTCAACAATGGCTGTAACAGCCACAGTGCTTAATTTACTTGGATGCGGAAACAATCAATCAGGTAATCAGGCAACACCTACAGCTACTGTTACTGTAACTCCTAAAGGAATATTAATTGCTCAGAGAAACAGGTGTGTAGGATGTCTAAAGTGTGAAACTATATGCTCAATCAAGAATAATGGAAAGTCCAGTCCATATATTTCAAGAGTAAAGGTCGCAAGAAACTACCATTATGGATTGACAATGGCAGCAGACTATAACAAAGGTGAAGGTGATTATGGCAACTTCCTGATGACTCAGGAAACATGCAGGCAGTGCAAAGATCCTCAATGTATGGCGCAATGTCCTGTAAAAGCAATTGCTTACAGTGAAACAACAGGAACATGGACAGTTGATGAAGAAAAATGCATAGGCTGCGGTACTTGCACCAAAGCATGTCCATGGCATATGCCTACAGTGGATCCTGAAACGGAAAAGTCTTCAAAATGCATTTTGTGCGGTGCATGTGCAGAGCATTGCCCGGCAGGAGCACTGCAAATAATGCCCTGGAAAGAAGTTACAGTAATGCTTAAAAAGAAAGGCTATAGCATAGCATAGTAGAAATTTAGACTCATACTGTAACCATAAATATTTATATTATTTTTTTATGGATAGGAGGAAAAATAATGGCTAAAGTTACCGGATGGACAGGTAAATTGTTGAGAGTAAACTTAAGCACAGGAAGTATTTCTACTCAAGACTCTATGAAATATAAGGATTTAGTAGGTGGAGCCGGATTTGGATATAAAATTTTATTTGATGAGGTTCCCCCGGGGACAAAGGCTTTAGACGAGGCTAATAAAATTGTAATTGCTGTTGGTCCCTTTACAGGAACCGGTGTACCCAGCAGCGGAAGAACCAATATAACTACATTATCGCCTACTAACCCATATCATGCTGCTACAGACGGCCACATGGGCGGAAACTTCGGACCGTGGATGAAATTTGCAGGATATGATGGCATAGTAATTGAAGGAGCGTCAAAAACACCTGTATGGATTCGCATAGAAGATGATAAAGTTTCAATAGAAGATGCTTCTAATCTCTGGGGCAAAGGCACTCGTGATACATCAGCTGAGATTGCAAAAATAATGGGAAAGGAAGCATGCGTTGCAGCTATCGGACAAGCAGGCGAAAATTTGATTAATTTGTCGTCTGTAGTAAATTCCAACAGCCATTCAGCAGGAGGTCAAGGTGCGGTATTCGGTTCTAAAAAGCTTAAAGCAATAGGCGTTAAGGGCACAAAGGCAATTCCTATAGCTGAAGGCAAAGCTGAAGAATGGCTAAAGCTCAATGATTATTTTATGAAGGAAATCGTCGGTGCCAACAACCAGCACGTTGTTCCAAGCACCCCGCAGCCCTGGGCTGAATACAGCAATCCATCGACACGCTGGACTGCTCAAAAAGACTTATTCTGGGGAGCAGCTGAGCCTCCGGTAGAAACAGGGGAATGCCCTCCTGGAAATACCAACTGGGTTGGACTTCGTACTCAGAAAGGTTTCTTTGATTTAGGACCAATCGCTGAGGAAAGAACAATCAGAATGGATGGATGTTACTCATGTCCCATTCGCTGCCATTCAGATATGTTAGTTCCTGAACTTGAGAAATATGGTTTGTCAGGTTATGCTACAAGTACTTGTGCTAACTATGGCTGCCATTCGGGTGTTATGGTCAAAGGTACAGCTGATGGAGATTCAAAGGGAATGGATATGTTCATAGTAAAAACTCTTGGAGCAAGATTGGTTGATGATTATGGCATCTGGAGCAACTACATGCAGTTGGGAAGAGACTTTAAATATTGCTATGATCATGGTGTATTCAAAGAAAAGCTTCCTAAAGAAGAGTATGATAGCATACCATGGGACTTGTTGGAAAAAGGTGACCCTGCTTTCTTGTTGGACTTTTATAAGAGAATAGCTCTAAAGCAAGGTGAATTCTATCATATAGCAGACGGACCCTACTGGCTTGATAAATACTGGAATCTGGGAGAAGAATACTGGGCGTATAAGGGTAATAACCTCTGGTCAAAAATGGGATATGCAAAGCATCACAGCAATGAAGCGGGCTCTCATGTTGGAACTTTGGTTAATGTATTTAAAAATAGGGATGCTAACTCCCATACTCATATGAACTTCATAGGCGCTGGACTTCCCATAGAAATTCTGAAAGAAGTTGCTGGCGAGATATTCGGTTCTCCGGATGCGTTGGATAAACCCAACGATTATACTCCTATGAATGTATATAAAGCTAAATTTGCTAAATGGTCAATGGATAGAAACTTCCTCCACGATTCAATAACATTATGTAACTATACATGGCCAATGGCAGTTTCACCGTCAAAATCTAGAAATTACAGAGGTGATACGGCTCTTGAAGCAAAGTTCTTCACTTTAGCTACAGGAGTTGAAACCTCTGAAGCAGATCTCGACCTTGTTGGCGAAAGAATAACTACATTAAGTAGAGCCGATACAATCATGAGAATGGGAACTGTAAACCTGCGCAAAGAGCATGATGCAATTCCTGAGTGGGTATTTACTGCTGATCCTGATAAGAAAGCTTATACTCCTGGAACAGTTAAACTTGATAAGAAGGATACCGAAGAAGCACTCACTCTGTTATATAAAGAATATGGCTGGGATGAAAAGACAGGAGCACCTACAAGAGCTTGTCTTGAAAAACTTGGCTTGAAGGATGTAGCAGATAAATTAGAATCGCTTAAATTACTCCCCTAATAAATAAATTGCTGTATTAAATAGTATGAAAAGAGACCTGTCAATTAGACAGGTCTCTTTTCATTGTTATTTATAATAAAAATTATCATCAGGAAGCTTAGCATTAATGATATCTATAGACGTTGTTTTTAAAAGCTCATTAAAAAACTCTTCTATGTCCTTTTTACTCTCTTTCGGGGATACAAACTTTAAATTTGCATATTCAAGAGATTCGAATATTTCCTGTTCCTCATATTCCGGGAAATATTCAATAGCAATATGTTTCATCTCAGATGTATTGGAGTTTATCCATTTTGTACCTTCCCTAAATTTATTTAAAAACTCCATTACCATTTCTTCGTTTTCTATTGTATCACCAACTGCAATCAGAGCTTCTATAGGTATTTTTTTGCCGGGTTTGCCGGTCAGTTTATACCAATATTCCTCAAGGGATAGTCGTTTTTTTATATCAAATCCGTCTTTTCTGAAATAATAATAATTTGTATATGTCAATATGGAAGCGGAGTCATTTACATCCGAGACGGAATATAAAATTTCTCCGGCGGAGAGCTTGTTTGAAATATCAGCTTCATTCATATATGTTATCTTGAGATTAATATCTGGATTCAATCCGTTTCCAATCAATATATGCCTTAATATAAGGTCAGGAAGACAGCCTTCTTTTGATACGGCAATTTCTTTATCCCTCAAATCCTGTATATCATTGAGGAATTTGTCGCTGCTTATAACATAAGGTGCACCCCATAGAGTAACTCCAAGAAGCCTTACGTTTACTCCCTTATTATAAATCTTGATGGCTTCTGTGATGGGGGCTATCATAAAATGTACTTGATTTGATACTGCCATTTGGTTTAGCTCATCATTGGATGAATAGGGTATGAGCTGGGTTTCGACAGCAAAATCCTGCATTGAATTATTTTTTATCATATACATAAGCGGGTAACTTGACGGGCTTTGGGGGACAGCGACAGATATTTTAACTGCATTTTCATTGAATCCAGTTTTGGCGTTGCAGCTGCACAAAGAAACAAAAGTAAATACAATGCAAAATACTATATAAACAATTTTAAAAATACTTTTCATGGTACACACTCCCGGAATAAAAATTCCTCCCGCAGGAGGATTTTTATAATAATAATTTTTCTTTAAAAAGCTTCTATTAAAACATCCATTACACCGCCGCAAACCATGCCTTCATCTTCGGCTACTTCGCCGGTCATATCCACAAATTCTATTGAATAACCCTTGTTGGCGATAATATCACGGGATAGCACCAATATATTGGCTTCGCTGCAGCCGCCGCCTATGCTTCCCAAAGAACGGCCGTCAGCAAAAAGTATCATTTTAGCTCCTGCCTTCCGAGGCACAGAGCCTTTGGAAGAAATTATGGTTATAAGGGCTCTCGGCATAGAAGACTCTTCTGATATCTCCCTGATTACATCTGTATCAAATTCCGGCCAATTAAACTTTTCTTTATTTTTAAGATTTGTTCCAATGGCTCTTCTATAACTTATTACTTGTGCTATTATTGAAATTGCAATTTCTTCAGGAGTAACAGCACCTATGCTTAGGCCTATGGGTGAATTGACTTTATCCAATACTTCTCTTGAATATCCTTCGGTTTCCAATTGCTGCATCATTTCTCTTACCCTGCGTTTTGAACCGATCATGCCAACATATGCCGGCGAATAATTTAATGTTTTACGCAGGCAAATTCCGTCGTGCCTGTGCCCTCTGGTTACAATTACAACAAAGTCTGTCTGCCTTAATCTAAGCTTATCAAATACTCTCTCAAAGCTCTCGCATATGACATCTTCAGCTTCGGGGAATCTTGCAGTATTGGCAAAAGTAGGCCTATCATCAGATACAACAACGGAAAACCCTACTTTTGTGCCAAACTCAACAAGTGGTTTTGCAATATGTCCTCCCCCCAAGATTACCAGTCTAGGTCTTGGGAAGAATGGTTCAATCAATATGGTTTGTTTGTTATCTGAATAAGTTATTGGACTGCCTGTTAAAAAAGCTTTTAAAATATCGCTTTTAATATCTTCGGAAAACATATGCAAATTATCTTCAAGGTCTTGTCTTGATATAAGTAGCTTGTCTAAAATTGCACCTCTTTTTTCTATCTTTGGTTCAAGATAAGTCAGTATCACACATTCATTTCCGTCTTTCAATTTATATAATAGATTTTTATAAATGCTCTCAAACATATTTGACCCCGCCTATCTGATATTTAGGATAAAACATATAATAAATTGATAATTGACAGTTAAATATCAATCAACGATTAAATTATATCATATTTCAGGATTTATACAATAAATAAAGCCCACATTACCTTTATATTTAAGAAAAATGTTGACCGATTAATATGGCATGTGATATATTTAACTTGGATTCAATGGGACTGAAATTTATTTTGGTGTTTTCTATACATCATTAAAAGAGTAGGAGGGGGTAAAAATGAGCATTGAATTTGATTCAAATAATAATTTAAGTAGCGAAACGAATAATCAAACTGAAGATAAAATAGATGAACAGCTTGAAGAAGTACAAGCTGAAGTAGCTGAAAGTGAAGATACGGAAGAAGTTGAAAAAGATAAGATTACCCTCATTGGCGAATTCATAAGAGACAGATCAGAAGAATGCAAAATAACAAGTGCAGAAGACTTGTTGGATGAACCCTTCTCTTTAGAGGTTGATGAGGTGTTTTCCACTATAGATGAGCTTAAGCTTCGGGAAGAATTCAAGGATATATACACTATAAAAGGTGCACAAGCCATATATCTGTTTTCCGATAAATTCATCGTCATTAACTACGCAAAGATGATGGTTTTGGTAGAGGAAAAAGACATGTTCAAATTGATTGCCGATACCGTAAGATTCGATTCAAAGACATATCCCAGGCCTACCAATCCCAGAGTATTTCTAAAAAGCCCCTTTAATCTTTCCAAGGAAATAGTTGATGATATTTTAGTTAAGATAAAGGCAAAGCCTGAGTATGCGGATATTAAAGAATCCAGAGCTTCAAACAATGTGATTTATCTTTTTTCAGAGAATTATATGTCCCAGGCTTATGCGGATTCATTGACGGAATGGCTGGAGGTTGGACTGAGTGAAAATCCATAAATTTAAAAGTAGATTGTATTCAATTGCTTTTAGATTTTTTTATCTCCATTTAAGTTAGTTATTTAACGAACTATAAAACATTTTTATAAAATCAATAATTAAATATAAATTTACTTCTCATTTTTGCTTAAATTGATTTATACAACTTGAATTATATCTGAGTATTTCATCAATTATGTATAGATAAGTTTAACTTTTCACTAACTTTTAAAGTAATCTAGTGCCTTTATATGTAAATTCTTTATTGAATATTTATTTTGCATGTAATTTTATATTCGAATATGTAAATTCTTTATTGAACCTTTTGAAAGGGGGTTGAATAAACACTGGAGATAGACATTATAAAAGAGCAATACTAAAGTAAAAAATCCTCACAGCAAATTTATTTTAGAAGGGAGAGCCATCATGTTAGAAAAGGAAATTCAAGGTTTTATTGAAAAGTTAAGAACCAGAAGAGAATTTTTAAAGATCAGCGGAAAGGGTATAACCACTATGGCTGTTACAGCCTCCGTCCTCAATTTATTGGGATGCGGAAAGTCCGGCGAAGGTTCCGATACTCCTGCTACCGTAACTGTAACTCCAAAAGGAATACTTATAGCTCAAAGGAACAGATGCGTTGGATGTCAAAAATGTGAAATGGTTTGCTCCATTAAGAATAATGGAAAGGCAAGCTCTTATATTTCAAGGATAAAAGTTGCAAGAAACTACAATTATGGTTTAACAATGGCTGCTGACTACGCCACCGGCGAAGGTGATTACGGTAATTTCTTAATGACTCAGGATGCATGCAGACAGTGCAAAGATCCTCAATGCATGGCACAGTGTCCTGCAAAGGCTATAGCTTACAGCGAAACTACAGGTACATGGACAGTCGACACAGAAAAATGCATAGGCTGCCGTACCTGTGAACATGCATGTCCATGGAACATGCCTACAGTAGATCCTGAAACTGAAAAATCCGGAAAATGCATTTTATGCGGTACATGTGCAGAACATTGTCCTACAGGAGCATTACAGATGATGCCTTGGAAAGAAGTGACAGTAAGGCTTGAGAAAAAAGGATACAAGCTTTCCTAAGGGCTATAAATAGAAACTAATTCTGGTAATGTGAATGATTAAATTAATAATTAGATTGATTATAGATAGGAGGAAAAACAATGGCTAAAATTACCGGATGGACTGGTAAATTATTGAGAGTAAATTTAAGCACTGGAAGTATTTCAACCCAGGACTCTATGAAATATAAAGATTTTATAGGGGGCTCAGGCTTTGGTCACAAGATTTTATTTGATGAAGTTCCGGCAGGAACAAAGGCTTTGGACGAAGCAAATAAACTGATTATAGCTGTAGGACCCTTTACAGGAACCGGTGTACCAAGCAGCGGAAGAACAAATATAGTTTCACTATCACCTACAAATCCTTATCATGCAGCCACAGACAGCCACATGGGAGGAAATTTTGGGCCCTGGATGAAATTTGCGGGATATGATGCCATAGTAATAGAAGGAGCATCAAAGTCTCCTGTTTGGCTCCGTATAGAAGATGACAAGGTCACTATAGAAGATGCTTCAGGGCTTTGGGGCAAGGGAACCCGTGATACATCAGCAGAAATAGCTAAAATAATGGGAAAAGAAGCTTGTGTTGCATCCATTGGACAAGCAGGTGAGAATTTAATTAATTTATCATCAATAGTTAATTCAAACAGCCATTCTGCCGGCGGACACGGTGCCGTACTAGGTTCTAAAAAGCTTAAAGCTATCGGAATCAAAGGTACAAAGGCAGTTCCAATAGCTGACGGTAAAGCAGAAGATTGGCTAAAACTTAATGATTATTTCATGAAAGAAATCGTAGGCGCCAACAACCAGCATGTCGTTCCAAGTACACCACAGCCCTGGGCTGAATATAGTGATCCCGGATCACGTTGGACTGGTCAAAAAGATTTGTTCTGGGGAGCTGCGGAGCCTCCGGTGGAAACAGGGGAGTGCCCTCCCGGAAATACAAACTGGGTAGGTCTTCGTACTCAAAAAGGTTTCTTTGATTTAGGACCTGTAGCTGAGGAGAGAACAATAAGAATGGATGGATGTCATTCCTGCCCAATCCGCTGCCATTCCGATATGTTGGTTCCTGAGCTTGAAAAATACGGCTTGTCAGGCTATGCTACAAGTACGTGCATCAACTACTCGTCACCTCTTAGCATAATGATTAAGGGTACTGCAGACGGAGACTCAAAGGGCATGGACGCATTCATAACTAAATGCTTGGGTTCAAGGCTGGCAGACGATTATGGTATCTGGAGCAATTATGCTCAATTAGGAAGAGACTTTAAATATGTCTATGAGCACGGTATTTTAAAAGAAAAACTTCCGAAAGAAGAATATGACAGCATTCCGTGGGATCTGTTGGAAAAAGGTGATCCTGCCTTCCTTTTGGAATTCTATAAGAGAATAGCATTAAAGCAGGGTGAATTCTATCATGTGGCTGACGGCCCATACTGGCTGGATAAAGCATGGAACTTAGGTAAAGATTATTGGGCATACAAGGGTAACAACATCTGGTCAAAAATGGCATTCCCAAAACATCACAGTAATGAAGCAGGTTCTCATGTCGGAACCCTCATTCAGATATTTAAGAACAGGGATGCAAACTCACATACCCATATGAACTTCATAGGCGCAGGTCTTCCCATAGAAGTCCTGAAAGAAGTTGCCGGCGAAGTTTGGGGTTCACCTGACGCCTTGGATAAACCTAATGATTATACACCGATGAATATATACAAAGCAAAATTTGCAAAATGGTCAATGGACAGAAACTATCTTCATGACTCAATTACAGTATGCAACTATACATGGCCTATGACTGTTTCCCCTTCAAAATCAAGAAACTACAGAGGAGATACAGCGATTGAAGCCAAATTCTTCTCACTTGCTACGGGGATAGAAACTACTGAGGCAGAACTTGACCTTGCAGGTGAAAGAATAACCACTCTTGCAAGATGTGAAACTATAAAGAGGATGGGGACTGTAAACTTACGCAAAGAACATGATGTCATTCCTGATTGGGTATTCGATGCAGATCCTGATAAGAAAGCTTATACTCCGGGAACTGTAAAGCTAGATAGGAAAGACATGGAAACAGCTATTACAATGCTTTACAAAGAATATGGCTGGGACGAAAAGACTGGGGCACCCACAAGAGCTACTCTTGAGAGATTAGGAATGAAGGATGTAGCTGATCAGTTGGAATCACTCAAATTGCTCCCATAATTATTATTTTAAATGTGTTTGATGTAGGAGGGCTAAAGGCTTTTAAGCCCTAACCCTTCTATATATAAACACAGCAAAGGAAATTAATCATATTTAATCAAATAATATAGCTTTCGAAACCATATAAGTTTTATAATTGTATTGAGGGGGAGATTATTATGATAATGGACTTTTTAATTGAAAAATTCTTGGAAGAAAGTTACCCCGAGATACAAAAGGAGAGATGCATTCATATAAACAAGTCATTAAATAGCTGCAGTAAATGCTTAAATGTATGCTCGGAAAAGGCCGTAAAGCTCACTCAAGATAATGTCAGCTTTGATGAGAAGCTATGCAATAAATGCGGTGTCTGCAAAGCTGCTTGCCCAACACAAGCGATACTGTTGAAAGGGTTAGGTGAGGAGAATATTTTACGTACCATCAGGGAAAAGGAAAATATAGTATTTTATTGTTCCAAGTCAAATATTCCAGGCACATTGAAAATAAGCTGTTTAAATGCAATGCATCCGGAACTGCTGGCCGCTCTGTTTATTTTATGCAAAGACAAAGTCTTTAATTTTATAATCAGCGATTGTAAAAACTGCAAAGTCAACTGTAATAAAGAGTTACTGATTTTATCCTCCCTCAATAAAGCAGCTGGGTTTGTAAAATTGATGGGCCTAAAACCCAAATATAAAATGATTGCCAATGAGAATGAATTAAAAGAATTACCTGAAACAATTGTATCGAGAAGAGAATTGTTTTCCTTTATAGGAAAAGAATCCAGCAATGTGGCTATACAAGCCGTAGATATTATCGTCAGTGATAAACACGATTTTTTATCCATAAGAAAAGTTCTATTAAAAGCTTTGGAAAATGAAAAAGATACGATAGCACAAGCAGCTTGTGATGATGCCGTGCTCTTTGGCTCTTTTGATGTGGACGGCAGCTGTGTTGGCTGCGGAAAATGCCAAGCTTCATGTCCTGAAGGAGCCTGGAAAATTATCGAAGAAGAAAATAAACTTAAGATTTATCATAATGCCGGCAAGTGTTACAGCTGCGGTATTTGTGAAGCAATTTGCCCTGCGAAATCAATAAGTGCCGGAAAGGTACCAATGAATGATATAAGCATTTATAGTTTGAAAAAAGAAATGAATTTGTCTGCTTGCATTTCGTGTAATAAGGAATTTGTTCCACGCAATGAGGATGAAAAACAGTGTTCCGTCTGCAAGAAAAAAGCAGCATTAAGAGAAAAAATTGCTGCTATGCAGTAAGTTAATTTTGAGGCCTATGGTAAATATAAATAAAACTATTTGACTGAGGTGAAAATATGAAGGTTGTCGAAACGGAAAAGGCTGTTGGAATGGTCCTAGGGCACGATATTACCGAGATAGTCCCGGGAGAATTTAAGGGAGCAGCTTTTAAAAAAGGGCATGTTATTAAACAAGAGGATATTGAAAGGCTGTTAAGGATTGGCAAGGAGCATTTATATATATTTGAATTAAAGGAAGATGAACTCCACGAAGATGAGGCTGCAGTAGCTTTGGGCAATCTCATTTGCGGAAAGGGAGTATATTTTACGGGAACAAAAGAAGGGAAAGTTAATATAGTAGCTGAACAAAAAGGTTTGCTAAAGGTAAACAGAGATTTGCTGGATGACATAAACGATATAGAGGATATCTGTATTGCCACCATTCAAGGGGATAGAATAATCGATGAAGAGGTATTGATAGGCGGATGCAGAGTTATTCCCCTGGTTATAAAAAAGGAAAAAATACAGGCTGTGGAGCAAATTCTAAAGAATAAAGGACCGGTATTTGAAGTCAAGCCTTTTAGAACTCTTAGAACAGCTTTAATTGTAACAGGCAGCGAAGTATATAAAGGAAGGATAGAAGATAAGTTCGGGCCTGTTATAGAGAAAAAACTTGCTCAGTTTGGAAATGAAGTATCTTTAAGAACCATATTGCCGGATGACTTGGAAGCAATTAAAAGTGCGGTTCTGGATTTCAAGAGCAAGGGTGCTGAACTTATAATAGTTACCGGAGGTATGTCTGTAGATCCCGACGATAAGACGCCGGGAGCCATTAAATCGACGGGGGCTAATATAGTTTCATACGGTACTCCCATTTTGCCGGGTGCTATGCTGCTTTTCGCATATCTTGATGATGTACCTGTTTTTGGACTTCCGGGATGCGTCATGTTTAATGCTACTACTGCTTTTGATCTTTTACTGCCCAGGGTTATGGCAGGTGAGAAGGTTATAAGGCGTGAAATCACAAGATTGGGATATGGCGGACAATGCTTAAACTGTAAGGTATGTCTTTTCCCTAACTGTCATTTCGGTAAGTGCTAATAAATTTTATATTAAAAATAAACAAATTATAAGGAGGCTATTACTATGTTTGGAAGATTAGGTGCTGGAGAATTAATATTGATACTTGCGATTGCTCTTGTTATATTTGGACCGGCTAAATTGCCGCAGATAGGTCAATCTTTAGGTAAAGCCATAAATGAATTCAAGAGCAGCGCTAACAAGGTTACAAAAGACTTGGAAGTGGATGTTGATACCAACAAAACTTCTGAAGTTGTTAAAGAAAGTGAAACCAGTAAAAACTAGGGGTTGAAAAGAGTGAATGATAAAAAGCTCACATTGGTTGGACATTTGGCTGAACTAAGAAAAAGGTTTGTCGTAATTGCCATTGCCATAATTGCATTAAGCTCTTTAAGCTATTATTATATTGAGTTCTTTGTAAATGAGCTACTGAAGATAGGCAGTCAACTGGAGTTTATATACTTATCTCCCCCGGAGCTTTTTATGGCCTATATAAAATTATCTATTGTTATAGGTATTACTCTCTCTATGCCTGTGATACTCATGCAGGTGTGGCTGTTTGTAAAGCCCGGATTGACAGGAAGGGAGAAACGATATGTGTTGCTTTCAATTCTGGGAGGTTTTGTATTCTTTGCTCTGGGTGTGACATTTGCTTATAAGGCAGTGCTTCCTGTGACTATAAAATTTTTTATGAACATCACAATAGATTCTATAAAGCCGATGATTTCCTTTGAGAATTATATAGGTTTTATAGGCTCCATACTGTTGGCCTTTGGGGCGGTATTCGAAATGCCAATATTGTCTGTGGCTTTGACTAAATTTGGCATAATAAATGATGCAATGCTTAAGAAAAACAGAAAAATCGTAATTCTCGCCATATTTATTGTGGCAGCTATAATAACACCGCCGGATGTTATTTCACAGCTTTTATTATCCGGGCCTATGCTTTTATTATTTGAAGCTAGTATCGTACTATCCCGAATAGTCGGTAAAGAAAGAAGAGCGTTGAAAAACAACATAGAAGATACTAAATTAAAAAGCTTAGTTTAACTAAGCTTTTTTACTATTTCGTTAGCTTAAGCTTTTCATCATTTTATAGCATAGTAAGCATAAAACCCAGGCAGTATTTTCTTTTTATGATATAATGAATTCCAAAAGAATTCATTCGATATGAAAATTATGCAATAATTTTCATGATATAATATACGCAGTATGTTTAAATATAAAATTTTTAAAAAAACGGGTGCATTATTATGTTTATTGCTGATTTTCATATACATTCAAAATATTCAAGAGCTACGAGCAAGGACTGCGTGCCTGAAATACTTGAATTCTGGGCACGGCGAAAGGGAATAGACGTCATCGGTACGGGTGATTTCACTCATCCGGCCTGGCGGGAGGAATTAAAGGAGAAGTTTGTACCCACAGGAGATGGGCTTTATGTCCTGAAAGATCAATTCCGTAAAGATGATAAAATTGCAGGGCCGGGCTTTAAACCTCAGTTTATTGTTTCTGGTGAAATTAGTTCCATATACAAAAAGAACGGAAGGGTAAGAAAGGTTCACAATGTTGTGCTCCTGCCAAGCTTAGAACATGCTGAATTAATATCTCACAAGCTTGAAGCCATAGGAAATTTGCACTCTGACGGCAGGCCTATATTGGGCCTTGACAGCCGGGATTTGCTTGAGATAGTACTTGATATATGCCAGGATGCCATATTCATACCTGCACATATATGGACTCCCCACTTTTCTCTATATGGTGCATATTCAGGCTTTGATGACATTACAGAGTGCTTTGAAGACCTCACCGGATATATATATGCGCTGGAAACAGGCCTTTCCTCAGACCCTCCAATGAATTGGCGCCTTTCTTCCCTGGATAACTTCACCATGGTTTCCAATTCTGATGCCCATTCTCCTAAAAACCTGGCAAGAGAGGCAAGTATTTTTGATACCGATATGTCTTATCAGTGTATGTTAAAGGCACTAAAAAACCGCAGTACAAAAGAATTTTACGGTACAATAGAGTTTTTTCCGGAGGAAGGCAAATACCACTATGACGGGCATAGGGCATGCAATGTATGCTGCAAACCTTCGGATACAAAAGCAGCGGGAGGTATATGCCCCGTATGCGGCGGCAGAATTACAGTGGGAGTGCTTCACAGGGTTGAAGCCCTTGCAGACAGGGAAGAAGGGTTTGTACCGGCGGGAGCAAAGCATTTTGAAAGCATTGTGCCTCTTTATGAGGTTATAGCATCCTCCATAGGTTACACTGTTACCAGCGCTAAGGTGAAGAACCAGTATGATGACATGATTAAGAGTCTTGGAACGGAGCTTTATATACTTCGTGAGGCGCCTCTAAAAGATATTGAATCAGCGTCAGGAGTGTGCATAGCTGAAGGGATACGAAGGTTAAGAGCCGGCAAGGTCGAAGTGCAACCCGGATTTGACGGGGAATACGGAAAGATTAAAATAATAGATAAAAGTGAAATAGACATGCTTTCAGGCCAGTTATGCTTTATTGAGGATATAAATACATATATTAAAAAGGCGCCGTTACCGAAATCAATTGAAGACATAAAGATTTTAGACAGTGAAGGGGAAGTTGCGACCGCTTTGGATGATACCTTTCCTCCAGAGGATGGTGAAGATGAGGTAGAAATTGTTTCACCGGATATTCTTTATGGATTAAATGAAGAACAGTGGAAAGCTGTCTCATCCTCTGAACCTGCAATTGCCGTAATCGCAGGACCAGGGACCGGAAAGACAAAAACACTTGTATCCCGTATTTCATATCTTGTTGAAAAATGCGGTGTACTCCCGTCACAGATAACTGCCGTTACTTTTACCAACAAAGCTGCAAAAGAGATGCGCCTTCGCTTAGAGAAGCAGTTTGAAAGCAAAAGGATAGCAGGCGCGATGACAATAGGCACATTCCACTCCATATGCCTTCAAGTTTTATCCAGAGAGCGGGGCAGGAATAGCATAAATATTATAGATGAATATAATGCCCTTTCAATAATTGAAGAAATAATAAAGGACATGAAATTGAAGATTTCTCCCCGGGAGGCCTTAAGAGAAATATCGCTCCTTAAGAACGGCACATCTGGGGAGGGAGACAATAAAAAATCAGATATTGATGCCTTATACGACTTGTACCGCTCTCAGCTTAAGGGTTATGGCGTAATGGATTATGATGATATACTCCTTGAAGTGCTTCAGGAATTTGAAAATAGAAATACGGAAGATATATTAGACAAGGGGCTTGAGAGTTCTTTTTCATATCTGCTGGTAGATGAGTTTCAAGATATTAACGAAATACAATACCGCTTGATAAAAGAGTGGGGCAGAAAATGTAAGAACATATTCATTATAGGCGACCCCGACCAGTCGATTTACGGTTTCAGAGGCTCGGATTTCCGCTATTTTGAAAGGTTTAAAAATGATTTTCCTGATATCCGGCAGGTCCGGTTGACTAAGAATTACCGATCGACCCCGGAGATAGTGGCTTCAGCGAAATCGGTAATTGCAAAGAAAGCAGAAGGGGCCGATGACCGCTCTCTTGATGCAAAAAGAGAAAGCGGCAGTAAAATACGACTTATAGAAGCACGGGACGGATTTTCGGAAGCGCTGTTTATTACAAAGGAAATAAACCGCATTATTGGCGGCATAGATATGATTGATGCACATGCGATATTGGCGCATCACGGGAAAAGAAATGCTGAAAAACATATAAAAGGATTTTCGGATATTGCTGTACTATACCGTACCAACCGGCAGGCAGAAATTCTGGAGCAGTGCTTTATAAAAGAGGGTATACAATATGTGGTTGTCGGGCGGGACGAGTTTCTTTCGGAAAAACCAGTCCGTGAGGCCATTACTTTTTTCAAATTTTTGCTTAACCCCGAAGATATGGCTTCATTATTACTATACCTTAAAGCAGAAAACATATATTCAGAAGACTTTAACCGAAAGCTTATGGAAGATTACGCTTTGAGCGAAAAAAGCATAGCATCTCTTATAAGGGTCATGGAAGGGGTTCAGCTGCCGCTGTATAAACAGGGTCAGCCTGTAAATTTTATAGAAATGCTGAAAAAATATCAATCTGTCATCAGCAAAGAAAAGCCATATAAGATAATAGAATCCTGGATTAGTGACAACAGCCTGTCAGGTGTAAAGTCCATGGAAATGCTTTTAAATACAGCCATTATGCATAGTGAAATGTCTTCTTTTATTCAAAATCTTGTGCTGGGCCGTGAAAGTGATATTGTCCGAAGCGGCAGCAAGGTTTATTCTCAGGATGCGGTTTCGCTGATGACTATCCACGGGTCAAAAGGCCTTGAATTTCCAATAGTGTTCATAACCGGTGTAAACGACGGTATGATTCCCTTAAGAAACATCAGCCATGGCTTTGATACTGAAGAAGAGAGACGACTTTTCTATGTGGCTATGACAAGAGCACGGGATGAGCTTATACTTTTGACGTCCAGCAAGCCATCTCCCTTTATTGCCGATATATCTGAAGAACAGCTTATACGGGAGAATGCTTTTGAACAAAAACAAGTATTGGAATATAAGCAGGTCAGTCTTTTTGACTGATTCCCGCTATTCTTTAACTGAATTTAATATTGTCCGATTATTCAGATATACATTTAAAACCGCCATATACGAAGCCGTATATGGCGGTTTTAAATGTAATAAAATAATTATTCCTGCTGTTTAATTTATATAAAAATTTATATTTTATAAATTAGTTCGCTATTTTTTCAGATTGTTTAATAAATATACCAGAGTCTGTACACAGGGATTTTGATTTTGAAAATTTAATGCTCAGCCTGCCTAAAGCATATACCATACCGCTATGACTGTACTTTATACCAAAATTATTTTTTATCCATTCCATTACAAGAAGGGAATTCCAATTCTTTTTATGAGGAAAACCGGCTTCTTTTGGGGTTTTTGTGGTAAGCAGTTCAATAATTTGTCTTTCCTGATCTTTAGTAAGCATTCGTGGTGCACCGGGAATAGGAGCCGGAACTAAATTTTCAAGGCCGCCTCTTTTATATTTGCGAATATAAGTACCAACTGTATGGGGGCAAAGCCCCAATGTTATAGCTATGTCAATATTCTGATGACCATGTAAATGACTTAGTATTACAAGGTATCTGATGCGCATACGTTTACTTTTATCCTGATGTAATTTTTCTCTTATAAGGTCTATTTCATCGTCAGTATTATAAATCAAAGCAAAAAGCGGTAATCTATACACAAAATTGCCCTCCTTAAAATTAAGCTGGGTTAATTTTAAATGTGCAAAATAAAATATAATATTATTTATCAAGAATTATAAGTTTTAAAGGATCAACATATATATTCCATGGCAGAGCTCTTTCTTTAATATTTATCCATTCTTCCCTGGAGATCTCCCATTGAAGCTGATAATCATCCCTGTCAGAAGGTTCTTTGTTAAGAGATAAATATATATTGGTTTTAAAGGGTGCTTCACTTATATAGCTGGGCCAGCAGCTAAATATGTTTTCCTCGTCATTTTCGCATGCTAATCTTATATAATGGGACTGTATGCCCACATATTTTATATTTTGAGTAAGCAAGCTGTCAGTTTTAATGGTTATTCCCCAATCATGGGCATTTACCTCATAGGGAGATGAAAAGCCTGCTGAAGAAATATTTTTACATCCTGTCAATTGTGCAGATATAAAGGTTGGAGGAGTTTGGAACAATTCTTCTTTTCCGCCTTTTGCTTCTACACTCCCGTTGGTCAAAATAACGAGATTTTTACATATCCTGTAGGCTTCCTCCATGTTATGCGTCACAAAAAGGGTGACACCGTGATAATCATTTAATGTGTCCATTAATTGTTTGACCATATGGTTTCTTAAATGGTCATCCAAAGCCGAAAAGGGCTCATCTAAGAGCAGTGCTTCCGGCTCGATGGCAAGCGCGCGCGCTAAGGCTACTCTTTGCTGCTGTCCGCCGGATAATTGAAAGGGATATCTTTTTTCCAATCCTTGAAGCCTTATCATTTCTATATTTTTACCAATTGTTTCGTTGCGTTTTGTCTTGTCCAGATTTTCCAGTGCAAATCCTATATTTTCTTCCACTGTCATATTAGGAAACAGTGCATAATTTTGAAACAAAATTCCTATCTTACGTTTTCTGCTGGGTATGTTTATTCCTTTTTCAGAATCAAACAAAACGCGGCCATTTAATATAATTTTGCCGCTGTCGGGCTTTTCCAAGCCTGCTATACATCTTAAGGTCATGCTTTTTCCTGAACCGGAAGCTCCAAGCAAGCCTAAGGCGGCTGAACCTGATTCAAATTTGACATCCAGAGTAAAGCCCGGGAGTTTTTTTCTTATGTCCACATACAAATCCATGCTATTTCCTCCCCATGTTAGTTAACATTCTTCTCTGGTATTCTGTCCAATAATTCATAAGTGTCATGACAACAAGAGAGATTAAGAAAATCAAAATTACCCATAAATATGCCTTTTCCATTTGGCCGCCTTCTGCGGCAAAGAAAATTGCCATAGGTATGGTTTGAGTCTTACGAGGGACATTACCTGCAATCATAAGTGTGGCGCCAAATTCCCCTAAGGATCTTGCAAAGGAAAGCACGGCACCGGCTGCTATGCCGGGCCATGCTATAGGAACAGTTACCCTCCAGAATATTTTCCACTCGGATACACCAAGAGTTCTTGCCGCATAAATCAAATTTCTGTCTACTTGCTCAAATGCTCCCCGGGCTGTTTTATACATCAGAGGGAATGCCACAACTGAAGCCGCAATAACAGTAGCTGACCAAGAGAAAATAATCTGGATGCCTAAAGAATAAAGGAAGTTTCCAACGGGACCATTTCTTCCGAAAAAAACCAGAAGGCAAAATCCCATTACTGTAGGCGGAAGCACCATTGGCAATGTAAGTATACCGTCAATAACGCCTTTTAATTTACCCCTATATCCTGCCACAAACCATGCTGCGGCAATTCCGAGAAAGAAAGTTATTATAGTCGCAGTAACTGCGGTTTTTATAGAAATCCATAGAGGTGAAAAGTCCATTTTTATGCTCACTCCAAACAATTGCTTATTATTTTACCATAAATGCAAATCCGTATTTTTCGAATATTGGTTTAGCTTTTTCACTGTACAGGAAATTAACAAAATCTGTGGCAGCGTCAACGTTTTTACTTGCCTTAATAACAGCAGCCGGATAATAAACAGGGACATGAGATCCTTCGGGAGCATGGGCAACGATTTTTACTTTGTCAGATATTTTAGCATCCGTCTCATATACCATTCCTGCATCGGCATTGGAAGTTTCCACCCAAGTCAATACTTCTCTTACGTCTTTGCCGTACACAACCTTGGACTTGATTGAGTCTAAAAGATTAAGATTTTTTAATATTTCTTCGGAATACTGGCCTACAGGAACACTTGTTGGTTCACCCAAGCCTATTTGCTTAACAGCTTCTGAAGTTAAGTCCTTGAAACCGGTAACACTTGTGGAATTTTTCGGAACTATGAGAACCACTTTGTTTTCCAAAAAATCCTTACGTGTCTCGTCTATTAACAATCCTTTGTTTTTTAGAGCATCCATCTGCTTGACTGCTGCAGATAAGAATACATCAACCTCGGCACCGTTTTCAATTTGCTGCTGCAATGAACCGGAAGAAGCAAAAATATAATCAATAGTGACATTTGGATTCTCATTTATGTAAGCAGCTTTTATTTCTTCCATGGCATCTGTCAAGCTTGCAGCCGCTGATACTGTCAAATTAACAGGTTCTGCAGCCTGTGTAGGTTCAGGCGTTACAGTAGGGATAGGTGTTGCTGCATGCTGATTACCTGATTGGCCGCAGGCAACCATTAACACCAAAAGAGCGATAGTTACAAGCGATAACACTATCTTTTTTAAGTTTTTCATGATGTTCCTCCTAAAATTTAAATTTTAATACTATGTCACGACTAAAACTACATATAACATGATAATAATTAATTATATACGTTTGTTTTTGTCATGTTATATCTTGTTTTATTATAAATGTTTGAGAAATAAAAATCAACATGCAGCAAACAATCTTTTAGTTTTTTTATTTATTTGCCATAATTAAGTTAAAAAGATATAATACAATTATAATGTGTAGTATATTGTATTGTTATATTATGCATTGTTGTATTAGTTTTTGTATCTTTACAGTAAGTATGATATAAACTGAAATTTTATTTAGTACAAACTGAGTATAATTTAAAATATGATAAATTGTTAACTATTTAGTTTAATAGGATTTTCTAAAATTACGAGGATTTAAGCTGAGGACATTGCCTTGACTTTCTGAAAGTTTTCCTTTTAAAGAAAGAAGGAGTGTCCCGAACATATAAGGAGGAACATTATGGATGAGAATTCTGCTTTAACCCCACAAGAAGTAGCAGATATATTGAAAATTGCGAAGAACACTGTTTATGAGCTAATTAAGCGAGGAGAACTAAATGCCTACAGGGTAGGTAAAAAGGTAAGAGTAGATGTAAAAGATGTAGAGGAATATAAGAACAGGACAAAAAGTATAAAAAGCGACAGCCATCTGGGTAATTTTAATGAACGAAGTGGAGCCGGTTCATTAATAACTGAAGAATTTATAAGGAGCGGAGGTTTTGTAATATGCGGACAGGATGTTATGTTAGATATTTTATCACGTTATCTTCAAATGCATCCTCACGGTATCCAGGCCTTGCGAGCTTATGTGGGAAGCTATAACGGACTTTATGAATTGTATCAGGGAAATGTTCAAATAGCCACAGCTCACCTGTGGGATGGTGATACAGGGGAGTATAATGTACCGTACGTAAAAAGAATGATTCCAGGGGTTCCGGCAGTAATAATACATCTTGCCGGCCGCCTTCAGGGTTTCTACGTTACAAAGGGCAATCCTAAAGGGATAAAAGGCTGGGAAGATTTAAAAAGAAATGATATAACCATAATTAACCGTGAAAAAGGAAGCGGGACAAGAGTTTTGTTGGATGAGCATTTAAGAAAGCTTGGAATTTCAGGGCGAAATATTAAAGGATATGACCGTGAAAGCACATCCCATCTTGCCATTGCCAGTACCGTTGCCCGGGGAGGTGCAGATATAGGTATTGGCAACGAAAAGTCGGGACTGCAGGTAAAAGGCATTGATTTTATACCTCTGCAGACGGAAAGATATGACATGATAATAAAAAAAGAGGATATTGAAAAGGCCCCTTTTAAAACAGTACTTGAAATAATCCGTTCCAGAGAATTCAAAACAGAGCTTGAAGGAATAGGCGGATATGATTTAAAAGATTTAGGTAAATTAGTCGCAGAGACATAAAATACAGTTATAGCGCCGACAATAGCCTGGCATAAATATAAATACATAAGTTTTAGACTTTATTTTGTCTTTTATCAATTTAATATCATAAATACTATTTTTAATTATGCACCTGCTTTAGCAGGTGTATTTTTATTTAAAGGAAATTTAAAGATTCTGCTGTTAACATTAATGCAGAAAATGTATTTATGAAAGGAAGGGGCATTATGGCAAATTTATCCCTGAAGCATATTTATAAAACATATGCAGGTAATGTTACCGCAGTAAAGGATTTCAATCTTGAAATAGAGGATAAGGAATTTATCATACTGGTAGGTCCGTCCGGATGCGGAAAGACCACTACCCTTAGAATGATTGCAGGTCTTGAGGAAATAACTTCAGGAGAACTTTTAATAGGTGACAGGCTGGTTAATGATGTAGCACCCAAAGACAGGGATATAGCCATGGTCTTTCAGAACTATGCACTGTACCCTCATATGTCCGTTTATGACAATATGTCATTTGGCCTGAAATTGAGGAAGATATCAAAAGCAGAAATAGACAGGAGGGTAAAAGATGCCGCAAAGATATTGGATATTGAGCATTTGATGGACAGAAAACCAAAGGCATTATCAGGCGGCCAGAGACAGAGGGTCGCCATTGGCCGTGCCATAGTAAGAGAGCCTAAGGTATTTTTAATGGATGAGCCTCTTTCAAATCTTGACGCAAAATTGAGAGTTCAGATGAGGACTGAAATTTCAAAGCTTCATAAAAGGCTGGCCACAACCTTCGTATATGTTACCCATGATCAGACAGAGGCCATGACTATGGGTACAAGGATAGTCGTTATGAAAGACGGATTGGTGCAGCAGGTTGGCAGCCCCCAGTTTATATATAATTATCCGGTTAATATTTTTGTTGCCGGGTTTATAGGCAGTCCCCAGATGAACTTTATTGAGTCAAGAGCCATGGAAAAAGTCGGAAGGGTATTTATAGAATTCAAGGGGTTCATACTTCCACTGTCCCATGACAGGGCCCAGGTTGTTAAGGAAAAAGGTTATGTGGGAAAGGATATAGTGATAGGAATAAGGCCTGAGGACCTTTATGATGATGAAATATTCCTGAACGGGCATCCGGAATGTATAATTAATGCCGGGGTTGATGTAACGGAACTTATAGGCTCTGAGACATATCTGTACCTCAATATATCCGGTGTGGAGCTGACTGCCAGGGTGGGTGCACAGTCCAAAGCAAAGCCCGGAGATGTCATAAGCTTAAGTTTTGATATGTCAATGGTCCATATATTTGATAAGGAAACAGGACAGAACATATTCTAATACTATTTAATATTTTTGGGAAGCATAACGTTAAATGTTGTGCCCTTCCCTAATGCACTGTTGACACTAATTGTACCATGATGCTCTTTTACTATCCAGCATGCAATTGAAAGCCCGAGGCCGGTGCCTCCATTTTCGCTATTCCTTGCTTTATCAACCCGGTAGAAGCGCTCGAATATTTTATCAAGGTGTTCTTTATCTATACCTTCTCCGGTATCTGAAACAGTTATTTCTATGTTGTCCCTGTTATTTTTGAGTCCAAGGGATATGCTGCCTCCTGAAGGTGTATATTTAACTGCATTGTCTATTAAAATAACTGCCAGCTGCTTTAACCTTAATTCATCACCAAAAAAAGTCACATTTGGCTCAATTGAAAAGTCCATCTTTATATTCTTTTCATGGGCAACAGGCACAAAAGGGGCTGCAGCTTCTTCAATTGATGAACTTAATAAAAGGTTTTCCATTTCCAAAAGCTTTTGACCTGAATCAGCCCTGGCAAGAAGCAGCAAATCGCCGGTCAGTTTAGTCATATGATTGCTTTCCCAATATATATTTTCCAGCCATTTATATTGGCTTTCAACGGTATCATACTTATTTTCCATTACAAGCTCCAGATTAGCCTGAATGACTGAGAGAGGTGTCCTGAGCTCGTGGGAGGCATCGGCAGTGAAGTTTTTCTGTTTTTCCCAGGCTTCTTTAATGGGTTTTACAGCTTTGCCTGCCATGAACAGGCTCCCTATGAATACCAGGCAAAGGCCGACCAGTGCCACTATAACAAGATTAAATCGCAGCGAACTCAACAGGCTGGTCTCATAATCAACATTGATAAATATTATGGATAGGCTGTTGTCTGCCTTTTTTAAAACCTCGGTAAGATAAGTATATCCTGTACTGGATTGTATTGTACTGAGCTTCATTATAATAATTGTTTGGCTGGTTTCAGGAAGATCGGTAATACTAAAAAATTTAAGCAGATTCTTGTTATTACCGTTCTGCATCATTGCTTTGCCAACAAGTTCATGAATATATTCGTCTGTTAAGGGCAGGATAAGCTGGCTGCTATTGAGACCGGTTATCTCTCCTGAATTTGATATATCGGCGATAAAAAAGTCCTGGTTTCCAAGGAGCCTCAAAAATTTAGGGTCTTGAAGATCCCCCCCGTTTACAATGTTGTAAGTCAACATGTTTAAGAGCTGGTTTGATTGGCCGGTTATAGATCTGTACATTGTAATATAAACACCTGTAAAGACAATTATAAAGATTAAAACAACTACGGCTACATTTGCCAGTGTGAGCTTTAACTTAAGCCTATCAAACATTACTTTTCTCCTCCAGGCTGTAGCCTATTCCCCGTATTGTGGCAATACGGATAGTTGCAGCACCGTCATCCAATTTTTTTCTCAGATAATGAACATATATTTCAACATTATTAAAATTCGCATCTATATCAAATCCCCACACCCTGTCAAGTATTTGCTCTTTGGTAATAACCCGCCCTTTATTTTTCATTAAGAGCTCTAGAAGCTGGCATTCTTTTAGCGTAAGCTTTATAGATATCTTTTCTCCGATTGAAGCTTCGCAGTGAGAGGGATCAAGGGTTACATTCCCTATGTGCAGGCTTTTGTCCATCAATATCTCTCCCTGTCTTCTTGAAAGAGCCCTCACCCTTGCCAGAAGCTCTTCGGTGGAAAAAGGCTTCACCAAATAGTCATCGGCTCCTGCATCCAGGCCTTCCACCCTGTTTTCTATGGTATCTCTGGCAGTCAGAAAAAGTACAGGAGTTTTAATTCCCCGGGATCTGATATTCCTCAATATATCTATGCCTTCTTTTTTAGGCAGCATCCTGTCCAATATTATAAGATCGTAAATTTCCGTACACGCCATATCTTCTCCATCTTCGCCGTCATAGGCTGCGTCAACCAAGTATTTATGTTTCTTCAATATGTATACCAGGGCATCTGAGAGCCGCTTTTCGTCTTCTACCAGTAATAGTCTCACAATATCACCTCAAAAATAATGTTACAATACAATTCTTTAAATTTCTTTAGAATTTTATGTATGGCAAAAATTTTGCTTATTTTAAAGGAAATCTAAAGCTTCCGTTGATAGCATGTAGGTGAGTGCTAAGTTAACTTGATGTGATAGCTTAGTAAACTTAAACTCACCGGATTCACGACTTGGGAAAAGTCTGAAATAGAAAAGGCGTATACCTTAACATTGTCAAGGAGGCTGCAATGAAGAAAATATTTAAAATAAATGGGAATAAACTTGCATGGTTTTTTCTGGCTCCCAGCATAATAGGTTTTTCAGTTTTTTATGCTGTCCCATTCTTAGGAGGGCTTTATTATTCACTTGTAAGCAGCCCTATTAACGGAGAATTTGTGGGTTTGCAGAATTATTTTAATTTAATTAAAAACCCCAGTTTTATAAAGGCAGTAATAAATACCGCTATGTTTTCCTTTATAAGTGTGCCATTGAATATGATATTGTCTCTTTGTCTTGCGCTTCTTATAAATGCAAATACATACGGCAGAAACATTTTCCGTACCCTGTTTATAACGCCCCTTGTAGTACCTGTGGCTTCAGTGGTTTTGGTGTGGCAGTCCTTGTTTGACATTAACGGGGTCTTAAATGGGCTGATAACGTCCCTTGGTCAGCACCCTGTGGACTGGATGAAGACAGAATGGGCAAGAGCTGCTGTTATCATAGTTTACCTGTGGAAAAACATAGGGTACAGCATGGTACTTTTTCTCTCCGGGCTTAAAAATATACCAGTTGAATATTATGAATCCGCAAAAATTGATGGTGCTAATTCCTGGAAGCAGTTTACCAATATTACTATGGTTTATCTTACACCTACGGCCTTTTTCGTATTCATTATGTCAATAATAAACTCATTTAAGGTTTTCAGGGAGACTTACCTTATATCGGGAGACCACCCTCACAGCAGTATTTATATGCTGCAGCATTATATGAATAATATGTTTGCCAGCCTTGATTACCAGAAGCTGACTTCCGCAGCTTTTGTAATGGCTGTTTTCATAGTGCTTATTGTTTTTATACTCTTTGTTATTGAAAGAAAGATAAACAGGATGGTTAGTTAAAATTAGATTGCGAGAGGAGAAATGCCATGAAAAGAAGGCTTAAAGGAATAGTTGTTACCGTAATACTGTCGGTAACTGCAATAATTTTTATATTTCCCCTGATACTTACGGTTTCAAATTCATTCATGAGTGAGGCGGAAATTTCAAATAATTACAGCATGATAGGCTCAACAAACAGCTCCGGTACCTCAAATGACGGTTCAACCGATAATTACGCAAAGTTAAAACTCATACCGGATGTAGTGGAAATCGGGCAATATTATGAAGTGCTTATAAAGAAGTCACAGTTTCTGTTGATGTTCTGGAATTCAGTTATAATTGTTGTCCCTATAGTGGCAGGTCAAACTATTATTTCCAGCATGGCGGCTTACGCCTTTGCCAAGCTTAAATTCAAAGGTAAAAACCAGTTGTTTTTTATATACATTATTGTAATGCTGATGCCTTTTCAGGTAACCCTGGTTCCTAATTATCTCGTAGCGGATAAGTTTGGCCTTGTTAACAATTATCTCTCAATTATATTTCCCGGTATATTTAACACTTTCGGAGTATTTCTCCTTAAGCAGTATATGGAGCAGATCCCCGATTCTTATATTGAAGCCGCAAAAATGGATGGAGCAGGGCAGTTTCAGATATTTTTCAAAGTTATACTGCCTATGTGCAGAAACGGGATAGCAGCCATGTTTATTTTAGGTTTTATCGACAACTGGAATATGGTGGAGCAGCCGCTGATATTTCTTCAGGATGTCCAAAAACAGCCTCTCTCCGTTTATCTTTCAAAAATAATCGGCGGAGAAAGAGGGCTTGCTTTTGCCGCTTCCAGTATTTATATGCTGCCAGTGCTCCTCATGTTTCTATATGGTGAGAATTATTTAATAGAAGGAATACAACATTCAGGAATCAAGGAATAGGAGGTATGCAAAATTGGTCCGTGAAGAACTGATGGATTACGCCAAAAGAAAAAAAATAACGGGAAAGCTGTTGGTAATATTCATGATAACCATGGTCTTATTAACCTTTTTCTCCAATACAATAAATAATTTTACTCTACCGAGAGTCACCCTTGAAAAACCGTCGGGAGGGGCATTGATAAAGGAAATAAGCGGCGAAGGCATAATTGAAGCAAAGTTAGTTATAGAAGAATATACCGATACAAGCCTGAAGGTTTTGGATGTTAATGTACAGGCAGGCGATACCGTAAGGGCAGGGCAGCAGATATTAAGCCTTGATATAGACAGCCTCAAATCAAGCCTGGAGGATGAAAAGGCCAAATATCAGCAGCAGCAAATTTCCCTAAACAAGCTTAAGGACAGCAGCAATATAATAACCCTGGACAATAATATTGAAACAGCCCTGGAAAATTTGACTCAAAAGACAAAGGAATATCAGGATATAAAAACCCTTTATGAGCATGGTTATGAATCGGAAAAAAATTTAAAAAACGCAGAAGCAGCCATGAATACCGCACAAAGAAGTTATGATTCGTCTCTCATGGCAAAAGAATCCTATATCAAGGAAAACCAGCAGGATATTGAAAATGGCCAGCTTAATCTGGAAATAGCAGCAAGAAGAATAGAAGCTTTAGAAAAACAGGTGGCCAACAACGGTATATATATGGCTTCAGCCGGCGGTATAATAACCGAGGTCAATTTCAGTAAAGGCTCCATGGCTAACAGCTCCAAGCCCCTCTTCAAGCTGGCTGAAACTTCCGGAGGTTTTCAGGTTGACATACCGGTGGACAGGGACCTGGCAGGTTATGTAACAATAGGAGATTCAGTGGATGTCCGCATCACCTCCCTCGGTGATAAAGTAGTAAAAGGTGCAGTCGCCCAGATAAAGGAAGAACTGCAGAATGGAGATAATAAGGTGCTTGTAATAGATGTTAATGACCAGGAGCTGCAGGGAGGAGAGAAGGGGCAGATTTATATTTCTAATAAGACCAAACAGTATTCTGCCCTGGTGCCAAACAGCTCCGTGTATACCGACAATAACGGTTACTATGTATTTGTAATTAAAAAAAATGACGGTCCCCTGGGCACTGAAAATTATGTACAGAGAGCAGATGTTACCGTTGAAGACTCAGACAGCACAATGTCGGCTATAGTTAATGGAATAATGCCAATGGACAAGATTGTAACAGACAGCACTAAATCCCTGTCCGACGGCGACAAGGTGGTGGTCGTGGAGCAGTAGATTGTACCTGATGTGAAAAGAGGTGAAAAATTGAAAGCATTTAAACCTGCCTATTTTATACTGGCTGCCGGTATATTCATACTGATTTTTAATTCTTTATTTGGGTGGTCCATAACATCAAAATATAGTGAAACTAATGGGGTATATAAAACCAATAAAGTCTCGGTAAATGTGCTAAAAGGTTCAGCATCACAGGAAAGAAGCGCTTTTACCATGGATGACATAAGACACATGCAGGAGTTTTCTTTTAAAGATACTGATATGGCCTATTCTTCAGCAGAAAAGTCTGCAGTTTCATATAAAGACAGCCGGACCGAAGCTGAAGTATACGGTGTCAATTATAAATACGGCATGTTTCATCAAATAGAGTTTAAGTCGGGAAGTTTTATAACAGAAGGCAATAAGGATGAAAAAGTCGCCGTGGTGGATGAAAACCTGGCAGAGAAGTTATTTAACAATGACAATGTTGTTGGGATGCCCATAGAGCTCTATGGGCAGGAGTTTAAAATAATCGGAGTTATAAAAGGGGATGAGTCCATTGTGCAGGCCATTACAGACAGCGGACTGGGAAATATTTATATACCTGTGGAACAAATGCTTATATATGATGAAAATTCAGAAATAACTTCCTTCGAGGTTAAAGCCGGTGGGAATATAACCGGACAAAATATAAGTAAAGCTAAAGAAGCCCTTGGTTCCATAGGAAAAAATGCTTTAGATTATAAAATAATAGATTATAACCTTGAAAATATACTGGTGTCGCAGAAAACAAGGCTGTGCATTTTTATGGCCGGTATGTCAGCAATCATAATGCTGCTTTACCTGATTAAAAAAAGAGCTGTTGATATATACAGCATTATAAAATCCGGGCTTAAAGAAGACTATTTTAGCGATGTTTTAAAGCTGAAATGCCTAATGATAACCATGACTATGCTGGAAATGGTAGTGATATTTGTATTCATTTACCTTCTGTGGGACAACATCAAATTCAGCCTTTATATTCCAGCGGAGTATGTGCCCAATGAGCTTATAGACATTGATTTTTTCTCCGGCCTTTTTAAGAGCTTGGCACAGACAAAAGTTCAAAATGCCGGATATGTCCCAACATACACAGAAATGAAGATGAATGTACTGAATATAATGCAGAACTGGAATGCATGCATTGGACTTCTTATAGGTTTTCCCCTGTACTATCTGGGGCTTAAACTGTTGGAACTTAAAGAAGAGAATTGCATTAAACTTTTGCTGTATAGCTGCCTGTGTTTAATTTCTTCAATTATATTAGGTGTATTGATTTTACTCATATTCAAAATGCCGGTAGCTGTTGATATAAAAGGAGTGTCCGTTGTGCTGGCATTCATATTCCTCTCAATATACCGTGCAGCTGCACATACTCAAAATAGGACAATAAAAATATAAAAAACTATAAAAGGAGTGTTACCAAAAATGCTAAAAAATAATTTATTAGTTGGGGACATACCTCCCAACCCAAAATCAAGCCTGAAAGTGGAGGTGTGTCACCTTTCATTAAGTAAAAAAATTTTAAAAAGGATTACCTGCCTGGTTTTGGCAGTATTTACATCGTCAGCCATAACGGCATGCGGTAGTACTGCAAATAACAACAGTAAAGAGACCAGCTCAGGCAATAACACTTTAACAGTTTCAGTGATGACGAAAGATATGTATCTGGACACAGCAGTAAAGCTGTTTGAAGAACAGCATCCCGGTGTGACCATCGATGTGAAAGAATATACGTCCAACCCTTTGCCGGCAAGTGACGGAAAAAATACCAGCATCAGGGTAGGTGAAAAGCCTGAAGATGTTGAAAAATATGTCAGCGCCATGAATACCCAGCTTATGTCCGGAAATGGGACCGACATTATGTTATTAAGCCCTCTGCCCTACGAAAATTATATTGATAAGAATATGCTTGTAAACTTGAGCGATATGATTCAGTCTGATGAAAGTTTCGATATGGGTAAATACTATGCAAATATCCTTGATGCCATGAAGTATAATGGAAACCTCTATGGTTTGCCGTTAAGCGTAAACTTAAATGTATTGGAAGCAAATAAAGCATTGCTTGATAAATATAATATAGATATCGATGACAGCAAATGGAGCTGGGAGGATTTTGAACAGGCAGCACAAGAGATTGTAGAAAACAGTAAAAAAGATGGTGCTCAAGGTATGTATGCACTGTCAGGAATGGATGGGAGCACTATAATGTCATCACTTGTCTCGGAAAGCTATGATAAATTCGTAGATAAAAATGAAAAGGCTGCCGGCTTTGATTCTAGGGAATTCGTTGCCCTTTTGAATATGGCTAAGTCTATGATCGATAGTGGTTATGTGAATACAGATACTTCCCAGGGCAAAATCACCGACCTGGCTGCAAGGGGAAACACAGTATTCAGCGCAGGCGGCATAAGGAATTACATGGATATGATGATGGCAAAGCAGACTTATAGTGACGGTGTGGAATTTCTCAATTACCCGGGAGAGGGTGCCGGACTATCCTTCACTACCAATACCTTATATGGAATCAGCAATAATTCTTCCAATAAAGAGCTGGCATGGGAGTTCCTTAAATTCTTAGCTTCCGATGAAATGATGTCACAAAACTCTTTAGTGGGGCTGCCGGTTAATAAAACTGCATCAGAAAAATCCGCTCAGAACGCAGTTGAAATGTCAAAGAAGGTCAGCAGTAGTAACGGTAATGCAAAAATTATGATGAACATGAATGGCCAGTCTATTAATTTAAATAAACCAATTACCGAGGAAGATGTTAAAGTTATACAGGAGCTTTTAACTGATGCAGAAAAATATACAAATGCCGACCAGAAAGTATTGTCAATAATCCGGGAAGAGACAGCAGCCTTTTTCGCAGGCCAGAAGACTGCTGAAGATACTGCAAAGACCATACAGGACAGAGTGAATACTTATATAAATGAATAAGCAAAAGCCAATGAGGGAAACCTCAGAAGTTTAATGAGTCGCGAAAGTTTGTAAAAAGGAGTTAAAGATGTACTTAAGCTGTAGTGCATACAGTTACGGTACATCTTTAACTGTTTTTATGAAAAATCGCAGCAGACGGTAAAAGTTATAGAACTTATGTAATACTTTGATGGACATTCCTATGGAAGTGGCGTGCTTTGTGCAAATTAAACTTCAATAACTAATATAACAAATGAAGGAATTGGAGTAAATTAGTAGAATTTATTTTATTAGAAATCCAATAAAGGTGATAAGGTAGGGCTTGGGGGTCGATTTATCTTATAGCGGAAAGTAGGACTTGTATTTTTAATCTTTGGAAATTTGAGGGAGGATTCAAAATGGAATATGAAAGGATATATAATAAAGACCGTTGCCATCTTATGATGAAATACGGGATTTTATTGGTGACATTGCTGTAATGCAATTTGACAGATTAATAGAATTTGTTGAAGAAAACTATGATTTTGATAAAGAGATATATTTTGGTGGAAAGAATTATGGTGTACTGGTAAGATTTCGTAAAAACGGGAAGACTCTATTATCAATATTTCCTGAGAAGAATGGCTTTTCTATTGTTCTCGTGTATGGCAAGAAAGAAATTGAGCAATTTGAAAATAGAAAAAATGAATATAGTAGTTTTATAACTTCAATCTATGATGCTACTAAACAATATCATGATGGGAAATGGCTATTAATAAGAATTGAAGATGATCGTTATTTAAATGAACTTATAGAAATGATAAAAATCAAGAAAAAACCAAATAAGAAAGTTGTCTAAATAAAATAAAGAATACTACACACTTTTATGTTTTTAGTAATAAGAAAGTGCATTGTATAGGAAATAACTGAAATGGTTTGAAAAAATTATTATGAAGTGATAACATCCACTAACAATGCATTTCTGAATCTAAGAGCTGTCGCTCTAAGGCTCGGAAACTTCATGTATGCAAAACGTTATTGTGAAGGAAAAGGTGGGTATTTTGGATATTAAGAAAGCAAAAAAAATAATTTCCTATGTTGTCCAAGTTACGGAGCCAAGATGGAGAAAATATGATGAATGCTGGGCAGACATAGATGAACTTATTATTAGACGAGGTTATGAACAAGGCGGTTTTGAATTTTTTAAGTTAGTACCTTTACTAAAGAAGAGTCAGATTTATACAATTGATAGGCTTGGTTCAGTTATGGGTAACTATAAAAGTGAGAAAAAATATCAGAGAGACTATGCAGGTGGTTTAGAATCAACTTTTTATACAGATTTAAAACAAAGCAGATATGGACAAGTTGGAAATGCTTTTTATTTAAGTATTGAAGAATTTCTAAATACTAAAGCTGGTAAACCAGGTAGCAGATTTTGGTCTTTACTCTGGCAGATGTTAATTTGTACCCATTATTTAAAAGAAAATTATAACTCAAGCTTTTCAAATTATTTAAGGAAGAAGTTTTCGCAGTATAAAGGAACTAACGATGTCTTAGAAAGCTATATCTTAGAATGTAGCAAGGAAGGATGGGAGGATTTTAAATTACAAGTTAAACCCTGGAATGAACTTTATGGAATAGGTGAAAATGTGTTTGATTTTATATTAGGTGATTTAAAAGAAGCAGATGGAATAACAACAGCGTCATTTAAGTTGGATGTAAATAATATATATTTTTTTCAAGCTACGGGAATTGATAAATTGATTAAAGAAATAAATAGGGAAGAAGTAATAAACTTTATAAATAGTTTAGATATGAAATATTCATTAAGGGAAGTGAATAAAGGCATATATACTTATTGTTCTTTAACAGAATCATATAACTATGGATTTTGCCGCAGTAGGGAAAAGTGTATAATATGTCCCGTCAGCAATATATGCGAGAAACAGATAGGCTGAAAACTTCGTATAATACAGAGTTTCCAACTGCAGCAGTTGCTGCCATTGCGGTATTTGTAAATAGCTGGAGATATACAATAAATATAAAAATTATAAACAAATATGAAAAAGAACTAGCTAATTTTTTATACGGACATATTCCACTTAAAGAATATTTTTAGCGTGGATTTCAGAAACCTATAAGGAAGTATCTTCATTAAAAAAAGACAGTTTCATTTTAGGTATAGAAAATGATGAGACTAAAATGGGCTATTATTTAAAATATTGTATGAATTCATTAAAATTATAGAGGTGATGAGAAATATGGAAGATGAAAATAAGCTGTATGATGGTGAATTATCATTTAGGCCATTGACTCTTGAAACATGGCAAGATTTTGAACAGCTCTTCGGCAAGACCGGAGCTTGCGGAGGTTGCTGGTGCATGTGGTGGAGATTACGCCGTAAGGAATTTGATAAGCAAAAGGGTGAAGGCAATAAGAGTGCCATGTACCGGATAGTAGAAAAAGGTATCGTTCCCGGGATTATAGCATATATAAACAAGCTTCCTGTCGGATGGTGTTCAGTGGCCCCACGGGATGAATTTTCGGTATTGGATAGATCCCGGATTCTAAAAAGAGTAGATGATCAGCCTGTCTGGTCAATAGTATGTTTTTTTGTGGCGAAACAATATAGATGCCGGGGAATTACCATTCAGCTAATAAAAGCTGCAATAGAATACGCAAAGAAGAATGGAGCATTAATTGTAGAGGGATATCCTGTTCAACCTAAAAAAAGTAAAATGCCTGATGTGTTTGCATTTACAGGGTTCATGTCGGCTTTTGAAAAGGCAGGTTTTACAGAAATAGTTCGCCGGTCGGATACAAGACCCATTATGCGGTATTTGATTAAAAATTAATAAAGGAACGATAATTAATGGGAGTGAGAACAGCAGTGAGTATAGTATCCGAATGGAATTTGAAACAAAAACATTTGAAAGAAATAATAAGAAAGGCAGAAAAGTTCGGTGAAGCTAAGGAATTATTTCTTTCCATGCATGGAACGGTTCATTTTGCGGAAGTAAGCAACGCAAAAGAAGCAACGGTCATGGATAAGTTTGTGAACGGATTGCTGGAAAGAGATTATGCTATTATGCCGACAGATAAAGACGTTACTATTGCTTGGAATATTTGGCATATTACAAGAATCGAAGATTTAACTATTAATGTTTTAGTGAACCAATTGGAACAAGTGTTAAACAATGATTGGCTGGCACGGCTTAAAGTTAATGTTACTGACACAGGAAATGCAATGACAGATGACGAAATAATGGATTTCAGCAAATACATTAATATAGGGCAACTGTTAAAATATAGAACTGCTGTTGGAGTGCAAACGCAGAAAATCTTATCGTCTTTAAAATATGAGGATATGAAACGTAAGATTGAGAAAAAAGATACAGAGAAAATATTGAATTATGGTGGAATATTGAACAAGCCGGATTCTATTTGGTTACTGGATTTTTGGGGCAAAAAGGATGTAGCAGGCATTATTTTAATGCCAATTACAAGGCATCAAATAGTTCATTTAAATGATTGCTTTTATTTAAAACAGGCAATTAATAAGAAAAAAACATTTTACAGAGTTTGATCTTCATTTAAATGCTATTCCGGTAGTGCTTACGCAAAAGGTAGATTATGGGTCTGGGTGGTGAAAGATGATGTATGAACGTTTGCTTGATAAAAATAATCCTCCTGCAGAGAATTTTATAAGTGAGCTTATGGGGGTAAAAGGCTATACTTTACTGCTTCAGTTCGAAGATTTTTTAAACCATAATTACCATATATCCAGGGAAATGAAATTTCCCTTTGGAAATAATTATGGCTGGGGATATAAGTATAGTCATAAGTCAAGTCACCTTTGCTATGCATTTTTTGAATCCGGTGCATTTACCATAACGCTGCAACTTGGAGATAATTGTGCTCCTCAAATCAATCAAATTCTTCCGGGCCTGTCGCAAAAGGTAAAGGAATTGTGGCAAAACAGGTATCCTTGCGGCGAACAAGGCGGCTGGATTCATTACAGGGTTACGGATTCGGATGATCTGAATGACGTTTTAGAGCTGGTGAAGGTAAAAGGGAAGCCATCCTCAAGCCAGAAAAGAATATGAAGATTTAAAAATTAATCTTGCCAGAAATTTAGAGATGATGGGTTGCCTATACCGAAAGTAAAACAGAATTTATACAAAGCATTTTGACGTTTTATAAATAATTTCAGCCTTGACACGGGAAACTATTATATTATAATATTCAAAACAGTGAAATTCTATGAAAAGTGAAGTATCCTTATAAGATTTCTGACAGCGAGCAGGAACAGAGTGAAAGTCCTGCAAGATATTATTTGGAGAAAAGGTACTTGGAGGAGCTGCCTGAGCTTTATAAGTCAGGGTGTGACGTTGGCTGCGTTAAAGCCATGAGTGGATTGTAAATACAATCAACTAGAGTGGTACCGCGGATATATCCGTCTCTTATTATATTAAGAGGCGTTTTTTTATTGTCAGTAATTTATATGAAAACTCGCGATTAAAACATAGTAGTTAACGTAGCCGACGTAGAGAAATTTAACGTAAAATACGGGAGGATGTAAGAAATGAAAAAATTAACAGAATTAATTACGGTTACAGTTAAGGCTGCATTTGAAAAATGCGGCTATTCTTCGGAATATGGGTCAGTTACGTTATCCGACAGGCCTGATTTATGTCAATTTCAATGTAACGGAGCCTTATCAGCTGCTAAAAAATATAAAAAGCCTCCTCTTACCATCGCAACTGAAATTGTAAACTCGCTAAAAGAACATCAAGACTTTAAAGACGTAACATGCGTTATGCCAGGATTTATTAATATAACTTTAAATGACAGTTTTATCATTGACTTTCTTAATACTATGATGGAGTCAAAAAAATTTGGCTGCGAAGAAATCGGGGAGAATAAAACCATTATTGTGGATTATGGCGGGCCTAATGTTGCAAAGCCCCTTCATGTAGGGCATTTAAGGACGGCGGTCATTGGAGAAAGCATCAAACGAATGGGAAGGTTTTTAGGGTATAATACGTTAGGGGATGTCCATTTAGGGGACTGGGGGTTACAAATAGGATTGATCATAGCAGAACTTAAAAGGCGAAGTCCTGATTTAATTTATTTTAATATAGATTATAAGGGTGAATATCCGGAAGAAGCTCCTTTTACTATAACCGAGCTTGAGGAGATTTATCCTACAGCAAGCAATTATGCCAAAATTAATGCTGCTTTTATGGAAGATTCAAAACAAGCAACCCTGTTGTTCCAAAATGGCCATAGGGGCTATGTGGCATTATGGAAGCATATTCTGAATGTGTCAATTAAAGATCTAAAAAAGAACTATGCCAATTTAAATGTTTATTTTGATTTATGGAAAAAAGAAAGCGATGCTCAGCCCTATATTCCTAAAATGATAGAGTATTTGAAGGACAATGGTTTTGCATATATAAGCGACGGGGCTCTCATAGTGGATGTAAAAGATGATAGGGATACAAAAGAGGTGCCTCCATGCATACTGGTAAAATCAGATGGGGCAACCTTATATAGCACAACCGATTTGGCAACCATTATAGAAAGAATGGAATTATACAAGCCGGATGAGATCATTTATATCGTTGATAAAAGACAGGAATTGCATTTTGAACAAGTTTTCAGATGTGCAAAAAAAACAAAACTCGTTTCGCCAGATACAAAGCTTATCTTCCTGGGTTTTGGAACAATGAACGGCAAAGACGGTAAACCTTTTAAAACCCGCTATGGAGGAGTAATGCGTCTGGAGCATCTTATTAAGGAGGCCAGTGACAAAGTTTATAAAAGAATCATCGAAAATAAAGGAATCCGGGAAGAAGAAGCAGAAGAAATTTCTAAAAAAGTAGGATTGGCGGCCCTTAAATACAGTGATTTATCCAATCAAATATCAAAAGATTATATGTTTGATTTGGATAGATTTACCTCCTCCGAAGGAAATACAGGGCCGTATATTATATATACGGTAGTCAGAATAAAGTCCATACTTAATAAATTTTTATCCATGGATCCTGAATATAAAACAGGGGAAATATCATTACAATTGCTTTGCAGTGAAAGTGAGGGCAGCTTAATGCTTAAACTTACTCAGTTCAATGAGGTCGTAATAAGCAGCTTTACGGACTATTCTCCCCATAAAATATGCCAATTTATTTATGATTTATCCAATGAATTCAATAAATTCTATCATGAAAATAAAATCATTTCAGAGCGGGACCCCCAGAAACAATATTCATGGGTAAATCTTATTAGTTTAACAAAAAATGTTTTAATTACATGTTTAGATTTATTAGGGATAGAAGTTCCCGATAGAATGTAGTATCCGATAAAAATGTTTTGCCTTTTTGCCCCTCAATTTTTAAAATATGATATAATAAATTCTTTCAGAATTTATTGCGACACAAAATTTGCCATGCAAATTTTATGATATATTAGATTAATTTATATAACTATTTCTTTATCACCGTAGAAACGGTCCCTGGAGGTATGTATGGACGAAAGGATAAAAAAAGTAATTTCAAATTTGCAGCGAAACAATATGGCCGGTTACTTTGTTGAGAACAGGAAAGAATTGCTCAATCTCATGGCCTTACTGGTTAAAAAGGGCGAGAAGGTTGGATGGGGAGATTCTGTTACGCTGGAGGAAACGGGGGTGTTTGATTTTATTCGAAAGGGCGGCTTTATTTTTTATGACAAACATCAGCCGGGGCTGACACCGGACGAAAAGCGTGAGATATACTTGAAAAACTTTGATGCGGATACATTCCTGACAGGTACAAACGCCATTACCCTTGATGGAAAGCTGTTCAACATTGACGGAAACGGAAGCCGCGTTGCTCCCATGCTGTACGGACCAAAGCAGGTAATTGTTGTAGCAGGCATCAATAAACTGACGGATACCGTAGAAGATGCTATCAAACGTACGAGGCAGATTGCTGCGCCTTTAGATGCGAAAAGGCTTAAAAAGGATACGCCGTGTACAAAGCTGGGAAAATGTATCGATTGCAGGCATGAGCAAAGGATTTGCAATGACTTTGTTCTCATCACGGGACAATTTATTAAAGATAGGATAAAAGTGATTCTTATAAATCAAACATATGGATTTTAACAAGTAAATGGGGTTGGTAGTGGTTTGTGAAAAAGCAGGTTATATAAAGGATATAGGCGGAATAGTTGCCGAAACATAAAAGTTTAGTATCAATTATGCACCTTGTTTAATTGGTGCATTTTTATTTATATAATGAAGGATTTAATGTAAATTAGTAGAATTTATTTCCTATTAGCTAATTTGACAAGGGGATGATTATTATGAATATCCGAAAAGCAGAAAAGAATGATATGGAAGATGTTTTTTCTTTGATTTGTGAGTTGGAGGAAAGGAAGATGGATAAAAGCAATTTTTGTACTGTATATCTAAATAATCTTTCGGATAGTAGAATACATTACATTGTTGCAGAACAGCCGGGAAAAATAATTGGTTTCATAAGTATCCACATCCAGCAGCTTTTGCACCATGCAGGAAGTATTGCTGAAATCCAGGAATTAATTGTTACAGAGGAATGGCAAGGGTCCGGTATCGGACATATGATGTTTGAGACAGCCAAAAATATTGCATCAGAAAATAATTGTATTAATATAGAAGTCTGCAGTAATAGAAGGAGGGAAAAAAGCCATCTTTTTTACGAGAAAATCGGAATGAAAAAATCCTCCTATAAATTTATCTTGCAGTTAAGGAGAAACAATAATGGATGCTGAAGAGTTCAGTGTAATACAAGAAAATTGCAGAATGAGGAATATAGAAACTTCATATTTTGAGACTTTAGAAGAAGCTAAATTATATATATTAAATATTATACCTGTTGATAGTACAATCGGGATTGGGCATTCAGCGACACTGCAAAAGATGGGTATTACACAATCACTTATATAAAGAGGAAATATTGTGTATGATAAAGAACTTGCAGAAACGAAGAATGAAAGTAAGGCCTTGAAAAAGAAAGCTCTCATTACTGACTGGTATATCACCGGTTCCAATGCCGTAACTGCTGATAGGCGTATTGTTAATGTTGATCATAGCGGTAATAGAGTTGCGGCAATTTCTTTTGGACCGGATAAAGTAATCATTGTGGTCGGTAGAAATAAATTAGTGGAAACAGTTGATGAAGCAATAAAAAGAGTCAAAGATGTTGCATGTCCTCTGAATGCAAAACGGTCAGGATATAATCCACCATGTGTGACATTAAATAAGTGTGTAGATTGTGTATCCCGAGAAAGAGTATGTAATATCCTTTCAATAATTGAGGGGCAGTCGGACATCAATAGAATGAGATTATTTATAGTTAATGAAGAATGTGGATTTTAGCATCTAAATATAGATAAAGGATGTTCTTATAATTTGGCTCTGTAAAATAATATGATTCAAATTTCATGAGGGAGTATAACATAATGCTAAACATACGAAGTGCAAGGGAGAGTGAATATGGAATATTAACGGATATAGCTATAAAATCCGAAGCTTATTGGGGATATGATTCTGATTATATGAATAAATTCAAATCCGTTTACAATGTGGGTAAAGAATTTATCAGAAATAATATAACTGCCATTATAGAAGAAAATGATAAGATTGTTGGATTCTATGGCATTTTAACTGAAAAGAATGAGACTTCATTGGAATATTTCTTTATTGAATCTGAATACATAGGAAAAGGCTACGGAAAATTATTATGGAATTATATGATTAGAAACTGTAAAGAGGTTGGCATCAAAGAATTTACCATAGTAACAAGCCCTCAAGCTAAATGTTTTTATGTGAACATGGGAGCGATACATTGCGGTGAAGTAGAATCTCTTCTCAAAAAGGGACGCATGATTCCGCGATTAATTTATTCAGTAGAAAAGTGAAAGCTTTGAACTTTAAAGTGTTATCATTAGCTCATAATATTTTCATAATCTGGATATCTATAAAATTTACAAAGGAGGCAGGAACATTAATATGAAAATACAGGTTATTGGTGCCTCTGGTACAGGAAAAAGTACGCTGGGCAAATATATCAGTAAAAAAACCGGTGTTTATTGGATTGATACGGATAAATATCTATGGAAGGACCCATCTTTTACTGAAAATTATCCAGTTGAAGAACGTTTTGAAATGTATAATAATGACATTGCCAATCATCAGTATTATATTGTCTCGGGGTCGGTGCATTCTTGGAACCCTCAAGGGTTCAATGACAGGGAGATGCTGGTACTATTGATAATAGATGAAGAAATCCGTATGAAAAGAATTTATGACAGAGAGTTTTCAAGATTTGGAGAAAGGATGCTTCCAGATGGAGATCACTATCAGTTAACCTGCGAATTTATAGACTGGTGTAAAACTTATCTGACTGCTGATGAAAATGCAGTGAATTCACTTGCAAATCATAAGCTTCGCTTGAAAGACGCATCATGCAAAACACTGATTTTAGACGGGAATCAGCCGGTAGATATCCTTTGCACACATGTTTTAAATGCATATTGGGCAGATCCGTCCGGGTGAATAATACTGTAAAATGAACGTAATGTCATGCTAAATGATATACCTGCGGGGGCCGGTTTTAAAAATGCTTATTGCAAATCAGTATAAGGATAGCGGTAATATGATAAATCAGAGGAATGACTATATGGATTCATTAGAATTTAAAGAGAATAAGGATTTTGCAGAAATCATAATAAATTTGAACCACCGACAGGACAATATTCATGCCAGATAACATACAGCGGAGGACTGAATATACTTTTCTTAAATAGGACTTGATAGCAAGGATAAGCAAATAAAATTTTAAGTAGAGGAGAGAAAAACTATGGAAAAGGATAATAAAATTGCAGTTTTGATTGATGCTGATAATGTATCGGATAAATACATAAAATATATAATCGATGAGATATCAAATCATGGGACACCGACATATAAAAGGATATATGGGGATTGGACAAAGCCCCAGCTGGCGTCATGGAAAAATGTACTGCTTGACTATTCAATTAGCCCGATACAACAATATAGTTATACCACAGGTAAAAATTCTACGGATTCGGCTTTGATAATAGATGCCATGGATATATTGTATTCAAAAAACGTTGACGGTTTTTGCATTGTTTCAAGCGACAGTGATTTTACAAGGCTGGCGTCCAGATTAAGAGAAGCGGGCATGTATGTGCTGGGAATGGGAGAAAAGAAAACTCCTACGCCTTTTATCTCGGCGTGTGAAAAGTTTAAATACCTGGAAGTATTGGCTTCCATGTCCTCAAAACCGGCACAGGCTTCAAACACAAAACAAGTTAATAAACAAGAAGGGCCAAAGGTCGGCATGACCAGCAAGGATGAGCTTATAGAAGCCATAAAAACCATTATCACCGAGATATCCGATGAAGACGGTTGGGCGTTTTTAGGGGAATTAGGCAGCACTCTTAATAGGAGATATCCGGATTTTGATACCAGGAACTACGGATTTTCAAAGCTTACACCCTTTGTGTCTTCACTGAATCATTTTGAAATAAGGTCAATAAAAACCAGCAATCCCAGCATAAGTCTTAAGTATATAAGAAATAAAGAATGATTTTTGTTTCGGGTCGGGGGAATTATTATTGCAAAACAAAAGGAGACCAACTATGAAAGCAGACGGTATTATTTTTGACCTGGACGGCACTCTTTGGGATGCAACTGAAGGAGTAATGCACTCCTGGAATGAAACTATAGAAAAGTATAAAGAAGTGAAAAATAAACTTACCTTGGATGATATAAAGGATATTATGGGATTGACAGTTAAGGATGTTGCCGCAAAGCTATTCCCTTATATTAAAGAAGAATTAAGGGTAAAAATAGCCATGCAGTGCTGCAAGGATGAATGTATATTTTTAGGGAAATATACAACATTTCTTTATGAAAAAGTAGAGGAAACTTTAAAGGAGCTTGTAAAAACAAGAAAGCTGTTTATAGTAAGCAACTGCCAGGGCGGATATATTGAAACCTTTTTTAAATTGCATAAAATGGAGAAATACTTTACTGACTATGAAAATTCCGAAAGGACAGGATTATCCAAAGGCGAAAACATAAAATTAATCATGGCAAGGAATAACCTGGCTCATCCAATATATGTCGGTGATACCGCAGGAGACTTAAAGGCAGCAAGACTGGCTAATATCCCCTTTGTCTATGCCAGCTATGGCTTTGGGAAAGTAAAGGAATATGATTATATCATTAAAAGCATTGATGAGCTAATTAACGTTGGGGCGGTGTCAAATGATAAAACTTAATATAATGGGAGAAGAGGATTTTATAAATATAGTAAAATGGAACGAAAATAAGTCTTATGATTATTTATTGCAATGGGCAGGACCAACATATAATTACCCTTTGACGTTGGAGCAGGTCGAGAACTATTTCTTAAATGAAGTAAAAAAGCCGGATGCCAATATATTTCTTTATAAAATACAGCATGAACATACAAATAAAATTATTGGCACTGTTGAATTGCGGGAAATAGACAAAGGTAATAAAACTGGCAGAGTATGCAGATTCCTGATTGGAGAAGAAAACAACAGGGGCAAAGGTATAGGGAGAAAGGCATTAAAAGAAGTATTGAAAATTGGTTTTGAAGATATGGGGTTTGAGAAGATAACTCTTGGAGTATTTGATTTTAATGAACCGGCTGTTAGGTGCTATAAAAGTGTAGGGTTTACAGAAGAAAAATTCATGGAAAAAGCGAGGGAGTCGTCCACCGGTTATTGGAATATGTATGAAATGGCAATTACAAAAGAAAAGTGGCAAATGATAAATAACAACTAAGAGGCAGAAGCCAAGCCTTCTAATGCAAAGATTATTCCTCAGAAAGAAATTGGGATCCAGATTACACATAAACAATTGGTAGCTACCGCAAAAACTATATAATAGAAAACAGACGGCACCTCTTTTTAGGCACAGGGTGTCTGATTCGGAGGTAAAAACATAATGAAGCATCCTTTAGTCGATATGGCATATAAAAAATATTTAAATAAATCTTATATAAGAGAGTCTTTGCTAACTAAAAAAGCATTTGCACCAGAAGATAAATACTTCATAGAAAATGCAGATAAGCTCCTTAGGGATATAGAAAAACACCCTCATGCTTTTGTTCTTGCCTGTCTTATGGATACCGGCGTAGATTCCGATGTGGCATGGACCATTCCATACCGTGTTTTTGAAAAATTAGGTACCTTTGATATAAAAGAGCTTTATAAGATAGATGAACAGGAATATGTGAATATGTTCAGCGGAAAGAAGAAATGGCACAGATATCCGGCAATAAAGGCAAGTGTTTTTTATAACGGAGTGCGTAAAATTAAAGATTCAGTCTATATGAACGGTGATGCCTCAAGAATATGGAGCAATAAACCCAAAAGCTGCAATGTGATTTTAAGGTTTTTGGATTTTAAAGGATGCGGCTTTAAGGTTGCAAATATGGCTGCCGGCATTCTTCATACTCATTACGGGATAGAATTCTCAGATTACAGCTTTATAGATGTAGCTCCTGATGTCCATGTACTGAAGGTATTCCAAAGACTGGGCCTAACCCCTTATGTGCCTGACGGGGAAATTGCCCGTATTTATACAATTGCGAAGGCCAGAGAATTGAACCCTGAATTCCCCGGCCTTGTTAACAGCTTATGCTGGGAGGTTGGAAGGGAATACTGCAGCCCTCAAAACCCAAGGTGCCAAAGCTGTCCATTTAGTGAATTTTGTATGAAAGATATAGTAAGTGAACCTGATATTTGGGTATAAAGCTATTGTAATTTAAAAGAATACCATGCTGAAATATGTCACCGTTTCAGGGCCGTTATTGTACTTCATGTTGCACAATGAGGCCTGCTGCATAACCAAGATGCCAAAGCCTTCTGTTGCCGGATACATACGGTCGGGAAATCTGCAGGGGTTATCAGGGTAAGAGCATTTTTTGCATACAGTGCACCCTTCTGTAGAAAGTATAAGAGGATTTTTAAATTCCCTTCTGAATATTTTTACTACTTTATCAGTAATGGCTTCATGGGTTATTCTGGCAGTACGCCAGCCCTTTATATCATAAGAGCTTTCAAGCTTGGTAACTGAACTGAAAATAAAAGCATTTTTATATTTGTTGCATAGTTTTCTGCATTCCGCTACACTCCCTGTTGCAGGCGGGCAAGCCCAGGAAGTGCCGTGCATACCGCAGCCGTTCTTTTCACAAAACATCCTTACTTCATCTGAAAAGATAACATCAGCGGGCTTCAAAAAGGCATATTCATGGATATTAAAATTTTCTCTTTCCCGGAAAATAATTTCTTCAATTTTCATCATATTATACATCTCCTATGGTTTTATTTTAAACCATAATTCAGTTACGCTCCAATTCTTATATTATGTAAAATCCTTTAAATAAAGATAATAGCCCTGATTTAAACAGGGCTAAGATATCTATAGTCATATTTACTTTAATACATAAGCAGCTAATACGCTTTGAAGTTCATATATGTTAAGGCTTTTATTGAATTTCTTTTCTATGGGTACCGGCATTCCGGAAAGCCATATTTTAAGTTCTGCATCCAAATCAAAATGGCCTGAGGTCTCTATGCTGAAGTGGGTTATGCTTTTATAAGGTATGGAATGATATTCAGTTTTTTTGCCTGTCACTCCCTGTTTATCCACCAGTATAAGCCTTTTATCAGTAAATATAAACATATCACGGATGAGCTTGTAAGCTTTTTCTATGTTTTCAGTTGTGCTTAATATGTTTGCATACTCTTTTTGCACATCACTTATTTTTACCTCTGAAGCATTGCCTAATAATCCATCCATTAATCCCATGGCATTATTCCTCCTATTTCTTTGTTTGTTTACACAATATACTATATATTATTATAAATCACTATGTTTAAAATTCTAATAACATTATTTCTATTTATAAAAAATAAAAAGTGAGAAAGGAAGCTGGAATTATAAAAGCATAGAATTTAATTGGGAAATGAACAGGTCGAGTTAGCTTGTTTCGTATAGTTAAATAGAGAAAAATTTATGGAGATATATGGCAATTAATGCTATCCTTATTATATAGAAAATAAGGAGATGATATTTAATGGATAAGCCTACCATATTTATATCTCATATAGCTGAAGAAAAAGCCTTGGCTGGAAGTTTACGAAAGATAGTCATATCAAGCTTTAGAGATATGGTAAATGTTTTTGTGTCTTCTGATCCAGAATGCATACCTGCCGGGCAAGACTGGTATAAAAAAGTTATGAAGAATTTAAAAAATTGTAAAATGATGATAATATTATGCAGTACAAAATCCATAAAAAGATCCTGGATTAATTTTGAGGCTGGCGCCGGATGCGTGAGAGGCATTCCGGTTATTCCATTATGTCATTCCGGTATGAAACCGTCGCAGCTTCCCACGCCGTTATCCTCGCTTCAAGCCCTAGAAGCTTCCGAACCTTTAATAAAAGAGCGGATTTTTCAAGTGGTTGCCGGTGCTGTAGGATCAAGTATACCTGAAGGTGCAGATTTTACCGGTTTTATTGAGGAATTAAAAAAATTCGAACTAGGTAATGGTATTAGCAGTTCTGTGATTTATATCAATTATGAGGGGTTGGATATTTACCGGACCGGAGATATTGTGTCTTTTGATAGAGATGAGAGTCTGCGATATAAGTGGGATGGTAAAAAATATATTTTAAATAAGTTTAAAAAAGGAAGAGAATACAAGCATTTTGTACTTTGTGATTATAGGGAAAAAGAAAGAATTATATCAATTATAAATTCTACCGGTTACTATTTCGTTACAGGAAGCGGAAGCAGGGATGAGAAGGATGACAAAGTAAGAGTGTGGTTCATAATTAAAGACAAACCTACAAGCGGTTACGCTGAATATATAAATAATATTGAAGAATGATTACAACGCTAACAGGGGCAGTAATTTCATAAAATAATATGCAAATTTCTATAACCCGTTGAAAGTGGTTGATTATTAAATTTTCCTAAAGTATAATGAATTTAAATAAATTTAATAAGACAGTTCGAAACCATCCTGTCTATAAACAAAACTACGGGCACACTGCCTTAGGTGAAATTTGACTTAAGGTTATTAAGGTAGTGATAATGTTTATAAGGGGACGACTGCGTCCTTTTTTATTTGCTATTATAATTTTCAATAAAGAATACTTTTCATTGATGATGCAAAGTATATTAATTGTGTAATGGGTTATTTTAGTGTGCTTATTTAACATAGGAGGACGAACTGTTAAAAGGAGAGCTTTATGAATAAAAATTTAAAATTCCTGGTTCAGGCAGCAGTCATTGCTGCCATATACGCAGTACTTACCATCGCTTTAGGGTCTTTAGGCTCCCAGGTGATACAAGTAAGGGTATCGGAAGCTATGACTGTACTCCCCTTTTTAACACCGGCAGCCATACCAGGGCTCTTTGTAGGCTGTATTATATCCAATATAGTCACAGGCGCGGGAATATGGGATGTAATATTCGGAAGTCTGGCTACTTTGCTGGCCGCCTTTGCAACCTATAAAATGCCTAAAAAGATCCTAGCCCCTCTTCCTCCGGTTATAATAAATGCTGTGGTGGTCGGAGTCCTTTTAGGTTATCTTTATTCCGTTCCCTATTGGTTTGCAATTTTAACGGTGGGTGCCGGTGAATTGATTTCCTGTTATGTCATAGGTTATCCACTGCTTTTGGTATTGGAAAAGTATAAGGAAAAATTGTTTTTTAAAACCAGCTTTTCAAGGAAAAGTAATTAAAATCTGCTTGAAGTGTATATATAATGATGCTATAATAATTGGTATTATAAATCAAAAAATTAATCTATAATTTAGTTTTTGGTAATGGACAAAGGCGTCTAAATCAAATGTGATTTTATGACGTCTTTTTTTATTGTCAAAAAACAGAAAGAGGGAAGATAAAAAATGGACATCAAAGTTATTCTCGACACGTTATGGGTACTTGTGGCCGGCATGTTGGTATTTTTTATGAATTTAGGCTTCGCCGCAGTAGAAAGTGGATTTGCCCGTTCAAAGAACGCAGTAAATATACTTTCTAAGAATTTCATCGTATTTGCGGTTTCATCTTTGGGTTTCTTGGTTTTAGGCTGGGGTTTAATGTTTGGAGACGGAAATGGATTCATAGGAATGAAGGGCTTGTTTATGGCAAGCGGACTGGATAATTCTCCTGCTGTAGGGGATGCTTACAATGGTGTATATTCTGCAATCTCCTGGACAGGAATTCCATTCTGGGCTAAATTTTTCTTCCAACTGGTATTCTGCGGAACAGCTGCAACCATAGTTTCGGGAGCGGTAGCAGAACGTATTAAGTATATTTCCTTTATTGTTTTCTCATTTTTGCTTACGTTATTAGTTTATCCGATAGTCGGACATTGGATTTGGGGAGGCGGATTCTTAGCTCAAATGGGTATGTGGGATTTTGCCGGAGGTACTGTGGTTCACTCTGTAGGGGGCTGGGCTGCTCTTGCAGGCGTTATCCTCTTAGGGCCCCGTGTAGGCAAATACACAAAGGATGGGAAAATACATCCTATTCCGGGACATAACTTGAGTCTGGCAACAATCGGAGCCTTTGTACTCTGGCTCGGATGGTTTGGCTTTAATCCGGGTTCTACTATGGCTGCTGATCCTGTGGCTATTTCACATATTTTGGTTACGACAAACACGGCAGGTATTATGGCTGTTCTTACTGCTACCGCAACTGCATGGCTGGTTGTAGGAAAGCCGGATCTTGGCATGTCGATAAACGGATTGCTTGCAGGTTTGGTAATAATTACTCCGGGATGTGCATATGTAAGTGTTACAAGCTCAATGATTCTGGGTGCTATTGCAGGTGTATTGGTAGTATATGCAGTTCTTTTCTTTGATAAGATGAAATTGGATGACCCTGTCGGTGCATTGGCAGTTCACCTTGTGCACGGTGTCCTTGGAACATTATCAATAGGTTTATTTGCACAGGATGGAATTGCAGGTGTAAGCACAGGTAACGGTTTGTTCTTCGGAGGCGGACTTGGTCTTTTGGGCATACAGGCATTAGGCGTGGTAAGTGTAGGTGCCTTTACATTTATAAGCTCTTTTGTTATATGGTATTTGATTAAAAAGACAATAGGTATACGCGTATCCCTCAAGGAAGAAATCGAAGGCTTGGATATCGGCGAACATGGCAATCAGGCTTATCCTGAATTTGTGACTCACCGGCCTTCATATTCTCTGATTTCAAAAGATATAAATACCGAAATAGATGATGTTAGCAAGAAAGCTATATAGAAAGGGGAGGATATTGCCATGAAGCATATAAAAGCTGTTATCAAACCAGAGAAATTGGCAGATGTTCGGGAGGCTTTGGAAAGAGAAGGCTGCTACAGAGGCGTAATGATAAGCGATATTATGGGACAGGGTACGCAAAAAGGCATAATCCAGGCATGGCGCGGTGAGAAATTCGAGATGGATTTGCTTCCCAAAGTAGTAATAGACATGGTCGTAAAGGATGAGGATGTGCCAATTATAAAAAGTGTGCTGATGAAAAGCGCCCGTACAGGTGAAATAGGTGATGGCAAGATATTTGTTTATAATGTGGAAGAAGCCGTACGTATAAGGACAGGAGAAGAAGGAGAAGCCGCAATCTAAATTTATACTGGTATTTGATAGAGCATGTAAGCGTAATACATGCTCTATTTTTGTATAGAAATTATCTATTAGATACGTTGGAACTATAGATAAATCAAAACCTACATAATATTTTCCAAGTGTATAATTAATTTATAAGATATTTTTTGGAGGGATATTATGGGAGATTACAGAAAAATGTGGTCAGATCTTAATATGGATTTGGAAAAACATGACGTGCTTTGTGCAGTGCTGCCGGAGCTTTATGGTTCGGTTTATCTAAATCAGGAAAACAGGCCGGAAGGCATGAATTATTTTAATTTCGTCGTATCAGAGGTTCATGGGCTGAGAATTGAAGAACTTGCCAATACTAAAACGGAAGGCAATAAGGTGGTAGGAACCTTTTGCGTATTTGTACCCGATGAAATAATCCTAGCCGCAAAAGCTACCAGCGTGGGATTATGCGGAGGATCCCAGTTCTGGATTGAAGACGGTGAAAAGGTGCTGCCCAGAAATCTATGTCCTTTGGTGAAGGCAATCGTCGGTGCAAAATTAAGCGCTACATGTCCATATTTTCAATCCTGTGACATGTTAGTTGGTGAGACAACCTGTGACGGGAAGAAAAAGGCCTGGGAAATACTTGGTGAACATGTCCCAATACATGTTATGGATTTGCCTCAAATGAAAAGAGAAAGGGATTATGAATCCTGGAGAGAAGAAATAAAGCTTTTTATAAACAAGGTAGAGGAATTGACGGGAAATAAGATAACCGTAGAGAGCTTAAAAGAGTCAATTGCTTTGGCAAACCAAAAAAGAAGGGCTTTAAAAAGGCTATATGATTTAAGAAAGAATATACCATCCCCTATAAGCGGATTGGACAGCCTGCTTATATCTCAGATAGCATTTTACGATGATCCCGAAAGATTTATAGCAAAGGTTAATGAATTATGCGACGAGCTGGATGAAAGGGTAAAAACTCAAAATCCAGATGAGAGAAAGAGAATACTTATTACAGGTACACCAATGGCAATACCAAATTGGAAGATGCATTCCATCATAGAAGAATTAAATGCCCAGGTTGTCGTGGAAGAAACCTGTACCGGTACAAGATATTTTGAAAATGAAGTTTCATCGAATGGTGATACATTGGAGGATTTGATAAAAAACCTGGCCGACCGATATCTGAAGATAAACTGTGCCTGTTTTACACCCAATGACGGCAGGGCACAGGATATTATAAAATATGCTGGTGAATACAAGGTTGACGGGGTAATATATTACAATCTGTCATTTTGTCATACTTACTCAGTTGAATATAAAAAAGTCGAGGATGAATTAAAGAAAAACGACATTCCAGTGCTTTTTATAGAAACAGATTATTCATCCGAAGATTCGGGACAGATGAAAACCAGGGTGGAAGCCTTTTTGGAAATGATCTAGATAAAGCCATGGATGAGAAACGATACTACATTCTTTTTCCTAGCTATACCTGGGGTCTTCAATTGGAAGCATTACTTAAAGGGCAAAAAATAAAATATACCATTGTACCCACACCACGGGAGCTCTCAGAGTGCTGCGGAATAAGCATAATGTATAATGAAAATGATGAGACAAAAATCAAGTCTTTAATTGAGGAAAACTCGATTAAAATATCAGGCTTTCGTAGCCTTATAAAAGAAAAAAAGAACATCTATTTAGATAAATGAAGGCGTGATATATATGTTTTACGTAGGAATAGATATAGGTTCCACAGCATCAAAGGTATCGGTTTTAAATAATGATAATAAATTTTCGAATTTTATATTGCCAACGGGATGGAGCAGCATTGATACTGCCAAAACCATAGAGAAAAAGCTTAGCAGTATGGATGTAATTAAGAGCAACTCCAAGATTGTTGCAACGGGTTACGGCAGAGTTTCTGTTCCCTATGCGGACAAAACGGTGACGGAAATTACCTGCCATGGGAAAGGTGCATATTACATTACAGGAGAAGATTTAACGGTAATAGATATTGGCGGACAGGATACAAAGATTATTACCATAAAGAAGGGTAATATAGTAAGCTTCACCATGAATGATAAATGTGCTGCCGGCACAGGCAGATTTTTAGAGCTTATGGCAGGAAGTCTAGGAGTTTCCATAGATGATTTATCTTCTTTGGCATTAAGAGGAAAAGAAATTACCATAACCTCCATGTGCACCGTTTTTGCCGAATCCGAGGTAATAAGCCTTATTGGCAGCGGCGCTAAAAGAGAGGATATTGCATCGGGAATTATCTCCTCTATTGCCGGAAGGGTTAAATCACTGTGTCAAAAGCATGGCCAGTCAGAGAGATATTTTTTGACGGGAGGCCTTTGCGAAAACCCGGTTGTAATAGAAAGAATTGCTGAGAAATTAAATAAACCTGTATTTTCTAAACCTGATGCCAGATTTGCAGGCTCCATCGGCGCTGCATTGACAGCAAAAAATTTATAAAAATTTCATACCCATATTCACTGCTTGTGGTAGAATAAGACTGTAAGATACTTAATTGTAAGACAAAGCTATTTAGCACTAAGGAGAATATTTAAAATGAAAAAGATAGTATGTTTATTGGCAGTTACAGTTTTATTGTCAGGATGCGGGAACTCAGCTAAAGATCCTTCACCTGCACCGACACCTACGGAAAATCCTGGAAGCGTGGTTGAGAATACGCCTAAGGTTACGCCGAAAGTTGCACAGCATATAACAGATGCCCTTATCGGTGCCGAAACCTTGCTGGTAAACGGCAAGCAGATTGTAAAGAATCCCGACAGTATTTTGGTTTTGGTAAATAAAGAAAGAAATTTACCTTCCGATTGGGTGCCGCCTGATCTTGTTGTGCCCAATGTTGCATTCCCCTTTAAAGAGGATGCTCCCAGAAAATATATGAGAAAAGAAGCAGCAGAAGCATTGGAAGAACTGTTTGAACTGGCACAAGAAGATGGCATAAAGCTTTATGCAATGTCAGGCTATCGTTCCTATGAAACCCAGCAAAGGCTTTTTAATACCGAGGTTAAGCAATCGGGAGAAGAAGCTGCCAGTAAGGTTGTTGCAGTGCCGGGACAAAGTGAACATCAAACGGGCTTGACTATGGATGTGTCAAGTGCCGGTATGAATTTTACCCTGGAAGAATCCTTTGAAGATACGAAGGAGGGAAAATGGCTTAAAGAGCATGCAAAGGATGCCGGCTTTATTATCCGTTATCCTAAGGATAAAACCCATATAACAGGCTACAGCTACGAACCTTGGCATATAAGATATGTCGGAAAGGAAGCTGCCGAATTTATAACGGCATATGATATAACCTTTGATGAATATTACGGTATGATATCAAATCAATAATTATTTGATATCAAAAAATAGCAGTTTCATGCTAAAAAGAGGATATCTTTAATGATATTTCCTCTTTTTTTATTGATTTTGCTTGGATATCAAAGTAAAATGAAATTGAGATAGTTTTATATCCAAGTAAATGGAGGTGTATTTTATGAATCGCTACATTGGTGAACAAAAATTAATTGATGAAGCTAAGACAGGATTTCCTAAAGGGGTCAAGAAAATAACTGACAGAGTGTATTTCATACAAGGTTATGGAGCAAGTCAGGCTATTATGGTTGAAGGCCGGGAAAGCCTGCTTATGATTGACACTTTGTACGGACGTGAATTTGCCGAAGAAGCTCTTAAAGATATCCGGGAAATCACTGACAAGCCAATTAAAAACATAATTTTTACCCATTATCTTCATTATGACCATATATCGGGAGCTGCAGTTTTTGCGAATGAAGGCTGTGAAATCATAGCAAGAAAACCCAGTTATCCCCAATATACCCGGTCAGAGCTTATTAAAGATATAGCTGCAGTAAGAGGTGCAAGGCAATTTGGAGCAGGTCTTAATCCAGATGAAAGCATTTCTCTTGGAATAGGTCCTGTAAGCAATCTTCATAGCACAATTGCAGCACTTAAGCCTACCCGGATGTTTTCCGAAAAAACGCTGAAGCTTGATATCGATGGCATAGAAGTGCTGTTGGTAGAAGCTCCCGGAGAAACAGATGATCAGCTCTTTGCATGGCTTCCACAGTTTGAAGTTTTGTGCTGCGGGGATAATTATTACAATTCCTGGCCTAATCTTTATGCCATAAGAGGCGGTCAATACAGGGATATAAGCCAGTGGATAAATATACTGGATACTATGATTAATTATGAAGCAGAGCATCTTTTGCCCGGCCATACAAAGTCAATAAGCGGAAAAGACAATGTCAGGGAAAAGCTCACAAGTTACAGAGACGCTATAAAATATGTTCTGGAAGAAACCTTGCATGGTATGAATAAAGGATTGACTATTGATCAGCTTGTTGATAGTGTGAAACTACCTTCAATATGGGCTGCTTTGCCCAATTTGCAGGAATATTACGGCACTGTTGAATGGACTGTCAGGTCAATTTATACCGGATATTTAGGATGGTTTGACGGTAATCCTACTAAATTAGGTTGCCAGCCTGTGAAGGTTAAAGCGGAAAAAAACCTGTCTCTTATGGGTGGGCCTGAAAGAGTATACAAAAAAGCAAAGGATGCAATAGAAAATCAGGATGAGCAATGGGGTATAGAACTCTGTGATATACTCCTTGATGCCGGTCAAATGTCAGATGAAGCTAAAAAGCTTAAGGCTGAAGGGCTGATTCATTTAGGGCGAATGCACGCCAGCGCCAATGCACGGCATTATTATCTGTCATGTGCCAAGGAAATGCTAGGATTAAGCGGCCCGGTATCCTTAATCGGTGCGGCAATGGATATGGAAAAGAAAAAGGAAGACTAAAATTAAGGCAGCCAGGGATATTTTATCTCTGGCTGTAATATGGTTTAAGAAAAATTTGCAAATATTTTCTGTAATATATCCCTGAAGATTTTTCTTTCTTCAGCACCTATATTTTTATATACCACAGTTATAAGACTTTGAGATATCTGATAAAAAACCGGCTCTAACTCCTTTCCTTTTTTTGTAAGAAATACAATAGTTGATCGGCTGTCCAGTGAATTTTTCATGGTGTCTAAATAACCTAAGTCCATTAATTTATTGACTGAAGTTGTAACTGTGGAACGGTCACGGTTAACCAGTTCCGCAATTTCACTCATAGTCAGTTGATCTTTTCTGAACAAGGACATCAACACGGCGCCATGGGAGGGGGATACATCTTTAACTCCATGCCTATTCAGCTCGTCGGATATAAAACTATTAGCCCGCTCGTTGATTCTGCTCATAAGATTAATTGTATTATCCATATTAATTTTATCCATAATTTAATTGTACTTTGATTGCAAACTAGGTGTCAAGAAGCTGGTTTTCTATTTACAAATCGGCATATATTTGCTAAACTATAATAAAATTCAATAGCTCCGAGCTTATTTTGCCTAAGGTTATCGTCACTATGGCTGATGAGCCGTCAGGGTATTGTTGGAAACTTCAATGCCTCCTTTTGGAAAGGAGTAAGATGATATAACCTGTATTTATTTACCGGTGTATTTGAGACGTTTCCATTGAAACGTCTTTTTTAACTTCGGAAATGATTATATAACACTCCTTTACATATAAACATAGGAGTGTTTTTTTATTATTCAATTTATGAGGGAGAGAACAATTATGAAAAGCAAGTTAAAATCAATAGTATCTGTTTTGGCAATAACTGCTGCGTTATTGCTGATGTTGGTTGGATGCGGCAGCGGCTCAAATACACAGCCAACTCCGACACCCACACCTGAAACCACTCCTCCGGTTACTGAAGCAGCAGGAAGCAAAAGCATAATTATGGCTACGACAACAAGTACCCAGGACAGCGGTCTCTTAGATTATCTGCTGCCAATATTTACTCAGGATACAGGAATAGAACCAAAAGTAGTTGCTGTAGGCACCGGCCAGGCAATAAAATTAGGTGAAGCCGGAGATGCCGATGTATTGCTGGTTCACGCAAAAGCTCAGGAAGAAGCCTTTGTCAGTGCAGGACATGGATTGGAAAGGTTTGACGTTATGTATAATGACTTTATATTGATAGGGCCAAAGGATGATCCGGCAAAGGTAAATGCAAATGCCGGAAGCGATATATCAAAGGCTTTGGAATTTATTAATAATAACAAGATAACTTTTATATCCAGAGGAGATGAATCCGGTACACATACTATGGAAAAGAATCTTTGGAAGGGTATAAACATTACTCCGGAAGGTGACTGGTATGTATCTGCCGGAAAAGGAATGGGGGCAGTAATCCAGATGGCAGATGAAAAGAAAGCATATACAATTGCAGACAGAGCTACATATTTAGCTATGAGGGACGATGTTGATTTAGGCATTATAGTTGAAGGCGACAGCAAGCTTCAAAACCAGTATGGTGTTATAGCAGTCAATCCAAATAAAAATACCAATATCAATGCAGAAGGCGCACAGAAATTTATTGAATGGATTCTTTCAGATAAAGTTCAGGGTTTAATAAGCGAATTTGGTAAGGATAAGTACGGTCAATCCTTATTCATACCCAATGCAAAGTAATATTTAATTATCCGGATTAGAGAGGTGATGATGATTTCACCTCTTTTTATTATGTTTAGAAAAAATCTCCGAGGAACTGCCGGCGATTATTAATTGCTGTAGGGGCGGTTCTTTTATTAGCGATATGTATAATCCGTATCTAATTAGATGCGAATATTAATAATCGACCATTCACTAAGGCTCGCTATGTTGTATTGGCAGAAAATAAGACTTACAATAAAATTGATAAATAAATAACAATCCATGACAGCTACGAATTATAGAAACTTAATTACATTAATAAATAAAAAAGGAGATGTTTATATGTCTAATTGTAAAACTTGCAAGTATTTTTTAGAAAAAGGTAAAGTCTGTGAGTTTGCAAGGTATGGATACATGGTAAATGAGGCAAAATCATCCATGGAAACACCCTGCAGTGATGGAGAATATTTGGATTATATTTTAAAGAAAAATTAAAATATTAAATATTTAAAAAGTATCATAATATAAATAAACATATAAGAATCATGGGGTTAGGGGATTTAAAGGACTGGTATGAATAAGTTTTTATTCAAACCAGTCTTTTATATGTGTTTTTATGTGGCCTAAGTTGTGATAAAATTAAAGTAGATTGATAAAATTTTAATTAATTATCAGAGGCCATATAGAGAGAAGGTTTTAAAATGCTTGAAGTATTCATATGTGTCGGCAGCTCCTGTCATTTAAAAGGCTCTTATGATATCGTAAGATTATTCCAGGAGTTTGTCAAAGAGTATAATTTGCAGGATTATGTAGAATTGAAAGCATCTTTTTGTCTGGGGCAATGCACTAACGGAGTTTCAACCAAAATTGGCGATGAGTTATTATGCGGGGTCACCGCTGCAAATGCAAGAGATGTATTTACACAAAAAATATTAAGCAGGTTTATAGATGAGCATAATCCAGTATAAAAAGGCCGATTGCAGAAATTGTTACAAATGCATCCGCCAATGCCCCGTTAAAGCCATTGCATATAAAAATGACCAGGTTGAAATTATTGATGAAGATTGTATATTATGCGGAAATTGTCTTTCGGTATGTCCTCAGAATGCAAAAAGCATAAGAAGAGATATAGAATTAGTGAAAGCATCTATAAATAAAAAGGAGAAAGTATATGTAAGTCTTGCACCCTCTTTTGCCGCTGCTTTTGAAAATGTTAATGAAAGGTTAATGACACACGCCTTGGAAAAATTAGGTTTTATTTATGTTGAGGAGACAGCCTTGGCGGCATACCATGTATCCAGACAATATGAGAAGCTGATGAGCGAAAGGAAAATGAAAAATATAATAACTACTGCATGTCCATCCATAGTATATCTTGTTGAGCGGTATTATCCTGAATTGGTAGATATGCTGGCACCTGTAATATCGCCTATGGTTGCCCATGGGAAAATGCTAAAGGAAATGTACGGACCCAGGATAAAGGTGGTGTTTATAGGACCCTGTGCTTCTAAAAAACAGGAATTTAAGGATATAAATAATGCAGGGGTAATAAGCTTTGTACTGACCTTTCAGGAATTAAAGGAATGGATGGCTGATGAAGGTATTTATCTGAACGGGCAATTCAGTGAGGATATAAAAAAATTAAAGGAAACATCGGGAAGGATATACCCTCTGCCCGGCGGCATACTCAAAACCATAGATAGTAAGTTTAAGAAGAATTATAAATCTATAAGCATTGATGGAGTTGATCGGTGTATAAAAGCACTGGATTCCATAAAAAATGAAGGTATGGAAAATTATTTTATAGAAATGAATTCCTGTGCCGGCGGATGTATAGGCGGGCCTTGCATGAGTGAAGTAAAAGGCGGTTTGATTGAAGCCAGAACAAGATTGATTGATTATATAAGAAAGAACAGCGCAAAAATAGGACAGCCAAATATCTCTGAACCAAAAATAGATTTCTCCAGAAAGTTTTCTCCCCGGAGCCACAACAATACAGTTCCATCTGATGAAGTAATTCAGGAAATATTAAACAGTACAGGGAAATTCACGCCTGATAAGGAATTAAACTGCGGAGCCTGCGGCTATTCCACCTGCCGTGATAAAGCCATAGCAGTCTATAACAAAAAAGCACAGCTTTATATGTGTATGCCGTATATGAAGGAAAGGGCAGAATCAATATCCAACCTTGTTATAAGCACTGCCCCTCAGGCAATATTTGCATTGGACAGCGAGCTTAGGATTCAGGAATTAAATAATTCGGCAAGAGAATTATTTGGGTTGAAGTCGGAAATAGCAGAAGGAAGAAGTATCCATGAAATACTGAAATGCCCGGATATTGAGAAAGTAATGATAAGCGGAACCAATATAAATGACAGCAAATATTACTATGAGGAGCATGGAGTTACTGTAGAGCAGTCCATTATATATATTCCCGAGCAAAAGACTACCATTCTTATAATAAAGGATATCACAAAAGAAGAGCAAAGGCGCAAGCAGATGCATCAGTTAAGCACAGAAAATGTTGAATTAGCTCAGAAAGTCATAGATAAGCAAATGAGGGTGGCTCAGGAAATTGCAAGCTTACTTGGTGAAACCACAGCGGAAACCAAAGTTGCTCTGACCAAACTCAAAAAGTCCATTGTGGCAGAAGTGGGTGATGCAGAATGAGTTATTATCTTGAAACTTACCATGAAAGCATGAATAAATACAATGAAGAGCTCTGCGGCGACAAGGTGGAAGTCATAAGGGAAGACAATTCAATTGTTATGGTGTTGGCAGATGGCTTGGGAAGCGGTGTTAAGGCCAATATATTGTCTACTTTGACCGCAAAGATAATTGGCACCATGCTGGCTAACGGTTCGGGGATTGATGAAGCTGTTGAAACCATAGTAAGTACTCTCCCGGTGGATAAAGAGAGGGGGGTAGCCTACTCTACCTTCACCATTCTTCAATTATTTAAAAGCGGCAAAGGATATTTGGTAGAATTTGATAATCCTTCAGCTTTCCGCCTAAATAAGGAAAAATTAATTCCCATAGAGACTACCACCAGGGTTATAAGCGAGAAAATTGTCAGGGAGGCCAGGTTTGATGTGGAGCAGGAGGATCTATTCGTAATTGTAAGTGACGGCGTGGTACATGCCGGTATAGGCGGGCGTTTAAATTTGGGATGGCAGTGGAAAAATGTAGGAGAGTACATTCAAAATGCAAATAAAGACGGCATGAATACCAAAGCCATAACCAAGCTTTTATTGAATGCCTGCAGCAATCTTTATAACAAAAAACCCGGCGATGATGTTACAATTGCAGCGGTAAAAGCCAAAAGGCCTGTTACATTAAACCTTATGGTAGGACCTCCGGCCGACAAAAAAAGGGATGAGGAAGTAGTCATGCGATTTGCTGCGACAGATGGAGTAAAAGTTGTCTGCGGTGGTACTACAGCTCAAATAGTCGCTCGGGAACTGGGCAAGAAAATCATACCGAATTTTAATTATTTTAACCCATCAGTTCCGCCTACAGCTGAAATAGATGGAATAGACCTTGTGACTGAAGGTGTTATAACCATAAAAAAAGCTTTGGGGCTTATAAAAGCCTGTGTTAAACAGGACAGTACCATGGAGGATTTTTTAAGCCTTAATAATAAAGACGGGGCTTCCAGGCTGGCAAAAATGATATTGAATGAGGGTACAAATATTAATATATTCTTAGGAAGAGCTATGAATCCTGCCCATGAGAACACAGAGTTTCCAACCAGTCTAAGTATGAAAATAGGTTTGGTAGAAGAAATCGTAAGCTATCTTAACAGTATAGGAAAGCAGGTTACATTGGAATATTACTAATAATATCGATTGAAGGTAATAAAATGGGATTAAAGACAATAGTATTGAAACTTTATAAACCGGGAAGGGAAAAGCGCAGGATCATAAATGAAGCCATAATAAATTATAATCATGCCTTTGGCTTTCTCCTTGAAAAGGCATATAGTTCTCTTAAGAAAGAGCCTGTCGGCGATATAGGCGATATAAGTGAAAGAAGAAGCCCTTATTTTGCTTCTACCCTGTCTAAAAATCTGGTAAGGGAATATACCAGTCAATTAAATAATTTTGATATCCAGCCCTTTAAAGATTCCCTGGAGATGGACCTCTCCATGACCCTGGCGGGATATTTGAAACTTAAAACCATAAAGCATAATACAGGCTTTCCCCTTGTAAGCGTAAGGCAAAGCGCCGCAGAAGGAAAACTGAGGCCTGTATATTTCTGCAGGTATGATGTTAAGAGAAATTACTGCCTTTTATATGACTGTGCAAAAGACAGGTATTATGTTAAGCTTTATCTGATGAACAACAAAAATGCCAGAGCTGTAAATCCTGAAGGAAAAAGTAAGCAAAGATTAGTTTATGTGTATAAAACCTTTGAAGCCGTCAACATAAGCAAAAGGAAAGAGCCTTATATAATAGTTCCCTTATCTTTTGGCAAATATCAGGAGAAAATTTTGAAGGAAGCTATGAAAAATCCTGCTATACTAAGAACCGCCAAACTAAAGGTAAAGGGAGATGAATATTATCTGGCTGTCAGTGTGGATACGGGGGAAAAAGAAAAGGTATATACCGATACATTTTTAGGCGTTTCAAGGGGCTTAAAAGACAATTTGAGCTATGCTGTAACAGATTTAAAGGGAAGTATTTTAAGTTCAGGCTCAATACCTGTCAAAGTCAGTCACAGAAAAGGTCCTCTGCCTTTAAATGAGCTTCACATACTCTCAAATGCTATTGTCAAAATTGCCAAAGAGTATAAATCACAGGTTATCCTTCAAAACCTTTTAGATAAAGGGGATAGGCTGGAATGGAATAAGGAAGAATTATCAAGCAACCGCGTCTTCTCCTTTAAAGCCTATATAAAAATTATAAGATTATTGGAATATAAGCTTCCTGAGGAAGGACTGCCTCAGCCTGTTAAAGTAAGCCCGGTGGATATCTTTTACCGCTGCCATATGTGTAATTCCTATTCAATAAAAAACAGGCTTAACCAGGAAACCTTTATATGTGTAAGGTGCGGTGCATCCATTGAAATAGAAAGATTAGGCAGTTTAAACTTATCCAGAAAGCTTACGGATTACAGCGCTTCAACCATTAAGATAAAAGTTGCATCAAATGCTGAAGGGGTGTGGTTGACAAACAATTTAATAGGGCTTAAACTATTCGTTCCCCATACCAAAAATCCAATGGAAGAGCTCAAAGCTGAAATAGAAAACATCATTGAGAATTTTAAAGGGTCAAATAAAAATTTTACTGGAAAAGAAAGATTAAAAAGGCTCAGTATAATTAAAAAATTTACAAATTCAAAGGATTTCATGGAAATCATAGAATTTGTATAATATTATTAATGGCGCTTTTGCTGCCGCGCCATATCCTTTATGGGATGAAAGCTTACCGGGTAAGCGCATCAGCTTTTGATGATGTAGAAGTGCAGCTATCTACTAAAAGAAGGAGTTCTTAATTTTTAAGAACTCCTTCTTTTTATGGGATAAGTTACTATATACAAAGCAGGTTATTTCAGTTGACATAAGACTTATGCAATAATATAATATTTTTTAACACACAAAAAAGTACATGTCTTACGAAGGATACTTATATCCTTGCCATTGTTTTATTCCGGAAAAAACCTTGCTTTTATCTAATGCTTCTAAAAATGTTTAGCTGTTCTTTAATTAAGATTATAAAAGCTCCTTTACAAATTATAAGCAATTTTAAAATGCAATATAATTATTGACATTTATTTTGTATTACCTGAATTTATAAATTCAGGCTAAATCTATACAATTTTTGCAGAAGTTAACCTACAAATTGAGGAGGAGATTTATATGGACTTTAGAGAAATGATTGCAAAAGATAGAGATATTAGAAAAAAGCAGGAGTTTGAAGGTACTTTTCTTGAATATCTTCAAATAGTGAAAGAGAATCCCCAAATTGTAAAGCTGTCCCATAGAAGAATGCATGATATCATAACGGGCAAAGGATACGAGGTATTAAAACCTGAGGATAACCCCAGAGTCAAGAAATTATACGGAAATGAATCCATACGGAAATATAATTTCTTTAAAGATGATTTTTTCGGTATCGATAAGGTGGTAATGAAGCTTGTAAATTATTTTCATTCGGCGGCCATGAAAGGAGAGGAATCAAGGCAGGTACTTTATCTGGTAGGGCCGGTGGGAGCCGGAAAATCCTCTTTGGTTGAGTCGGTTAAAAAGGCATTGGAAAGTGCAGAGCCAATATACGCCATAAAAGGATGCCCCATGAGAGAAGAGCCCTTGCATTTGATACCCAAGCATTTGAGAAAGGACTTTGAAAAGGCTTTGGGCGTTGAGATCGAGGGAGATTTATGCCCGGTATGCAAGTACAGGCTTAAGCACGAATACGGCGGTGAATATGAAAAAGTTCCTGTAGTGACGACGGATTTTTCCATAAGATCAAGAAAAGGAATAGGCGTTGTGCCCCCTGTTGACCCTAACAATCAGGATACTTCAGTCCTCACAGGTTCAATTGATATATCAAAGATGGACATGTATTCTGAAGATGATCCCAGAATATTTTCATTAAACGGGGCATTTAACGTCGGAAACAGAGGTATCGTTGAATTTATAGAAGTCTTTAAAAATGATGTGGAATACCTCCATACCGTAATAACAGCCACCCAGGAGAAATCCGTACCCTCACCGGGGAAGGGCTCAATGATTTATTTTGACGGTATAATTTTAGCCCACTCCAATGAAGCCGAATGGAATAAGTTTAAATCCGACCATACCAATGAAGCTATATTGGACAGAATTGTAAAAATAGAGGTCCCTTATTGCATGGAACTCAGTGAGGAAGTAAAGATATATCAGAAGATATTGAATAAAAGCAGGTATGATGCCCATATAGCCCCCCATACCATAGAAACTGCAGCCATGTTTGCAATTCTATCAAGGCTGGCACCTTCAAACAAGGTGGATCCCATGACCAAGTTAAAAATATATAACGGAGAAGATGTAGTTGAAAAGGGAACTACTAAAAAAATTGATTATACCGAGCTTAAAGAAGAAGCAGGCATGAGGGAAGGTATGACAGGAATTTCAACCAGGTTTATCATAAAGGCCTTAGACCATGCATTATCAAGCTCGGAGCATAATTGCATAAATCCCCTGAGCGTTATGGAAAGCCTATATAGAGCCGTAAAGGATTTGGATATTGCAGATGATGACAAACAAAGATATCTCACATTTTTACAGGATACCATAAGGAAAGAATACAACAAGATATTGGAAAAGGAAGTTACAAAAGCCTTTATACACAGCTTCAAAGAACAGGCTGAAAGCCTCTTTGACAACTATCTTGACCATGCTGAGGCCTATGTAAACAGGAATAAGATAAAGGACCGTCAGACAGGTGAGGAATTAGAGCCCGACGAGGAATTCATGAGATCCATCGAAGAGCACATCGGAATATCCATAAGCTCTGCCAAGGGTTTCAGGACGGATGTAACCTCTTATATGTTCTATATAATAAGGAATGGAGGCAAAATTGACTATACATCCTATGAACCCCTTAAGGAAGCAATAGAAAAGAAGCTTACGGCATCCGTGAAAGAGCTTTCCAGAATAATAACAAAATCCAAAGTGAGGGACAACAATCAGGATGAAAAATACAATTCTATGGTAGAAGAAATGAAGGCAAATGGATACTGTGACCACTGCTGTGATGTCATTTTGAAATACGCTGCAAATAATTTATGGAAGGATTGATAGCATGGCTATCCTGAGGGAATTTGAACCTAATCATCCTGACAGGTCAATAGAGGACAGAAGGCGTCACAGGCAGCTGGTGGAAAAGTCCATTAAAGATAATCTGGCCGATGTAATATCAGAAGAGAGCATTATAGGCCAAAGCAAGGATAAAAAAATAAAAATTCCCATAAAGGGTATAAAAGAATATCAGTTTATCTATGGGGATAATAATGGAAAAGGTGTAGGAAGCGGAGACGGAAATCAAAAAAGGGGAGACAAGATTGGTCAGGACAGTGAGAAAGGAAGGGGAAAGGATGGTCCTGGAAATGAAGAAGGGGAAGATATTTATGAGACTGAGATAACATTGGAAGACCTTATTAACTATCTCATTGAGGATTTGGAGCTGCCTTTGATGGATAAGAAAAAGTTTTCTGAAATAATATCCAGCAATTCAAAGAAAAGGTCCGGCTATCAAAGGAATGGAATTAACCCCAGGTTTGCTAAAAAAAGGACTGTTATTGAAAAACTCAAAAGAGAGCAGACAGCAAAGAGGGCAGTTCGGGAGTCAAACGATGGCTCCTTAACAGATAACAGCACAATAAAGATAAGATTTCCTTTCCGTCAGGATGATTTAAGATATTTCAGGGTAAAGAAAAAGCCCAAAAGAGAGCTTAATGCCGCAGTTATTTGCGTCATGGATACATCCGGTTCCATGGATAACACCAAGAAATTTCTTGCACGGTCCTTTTTCTTCATTCTCTATCAGTTTATTAAAATGAAATATAATAACGTGGAAGTAAAATTTATAGCCCATTCAACCATCGCAAAGGTGGTTACGGAAAGCGAGTTCTTCCACAAGGTGCAATCGGGAGGAACCTATATATCCAGCGGGCTTAAAAAAGCTCTGGAAGTAATTGAGGAAAATTATAACCCGGCCTTCTGGAATGTATATACCTTCTGCGTTACCGATGGTGAGAACTGGTATGAAGACAACGAACAGGCTTTAAAATATGGTATAAAATTAAGTGAGATATGCAATCTTTTCGGTTACAGCGAAATTATTCCAGGTTCCTTTGAAAGCGACATAAAAGAAATACTTGAAAAAGGAATAAGGAGAAATAATTTCACCGCCGTAACCATTATGGATAAGCATGATGTGTGGGAATCTCTTAAAAAAATACTCAAAAAAGAGCTCTATGGGAGGTGATTTCCATGGAATACACAGGACAAGAGTTGATGAGCTGGTGCGAAACAATTGAAGGTGCTGCAAAGGATTTCGGCCTTCTGTTTTATCCCCAGGAATTTGAAATAATAGGCCACAAGGAGATGATAGGCTACGAAGCTTATGTAGGAATGCCATCAAGGTACCCTCACTGGAGCTTTGGAAAATCCTTTGAGCGTACAGAGTCATTGTATAAATATAACCTTACGGGACTGCCTTATGAAATGGTGATAAATTCAGATCCCTGCCTGGCATATTTAATGAAAGACAATACCCTGCTTCTGCAGATTTTAACCATTGCTCATGTATACGGCCATAATGACTTCTTTAAAAATAACCGCCTTTTTAAGGAAGGCACCAGGGCTTCATATACCTTGGAGATGTTCAAAAACAATGCAGGTATGGTGAGGGAGTATATAAATGATCCAAGCATTGGTTATGATGAGGTTGAAAAGGTATTAAACGCTGCTCATGCCGTAAGATTTCAGGTAAACAGAGTAGTAGGAATAGCAAAAATGCCCCATCCAGGCGTTAAAAATGAAGCCTCGGAAGATGATTTAATGGGATTTATAATGGCTTATGGCAATTTGACGGAATGGCAGAAAAATATTTTAAACGTTGTGAGAAAAGAAACCCTTTATTTCATACCCCAGATAGAAACAAAGATAATGAATGAAGGCTGGGCAAGCTACTGGCATTATAAAATACTCAATATGCTGAACCTTCCCAATTCCCTTCATATTGAGTTTATAAAGCGGCATAATGATGTAATAAGGCCGGCCATGGGAAGGATTAACCCTTATCATTTAGGCTTTGAAATGTATAAGGATATAGAAAAAAGATACGGCATTGAAAAGATATTCGAAATAAGGATGCTGGAGAGGGATGACTCTTTTATAAGAAGGTATCTTACAAAAGACCTTTGCCATGATTTGAATCTCTTCCAATATATCAAGGAAGATGACGACTATTTTGTTGATGAAATATCCGATGATTCAGGCTGGCAAAAGATAAGAAATACATTATGCAGCAACTCCGGAATGGGGATGATGCCTGATATTAAGGTAGACAGTATATCAAAGCACAATAACGCCCTCGTACTCAATCATATCCATGAGGGCAGGGACTTAAATTCAGCCTATACTGAGGCTACATTAAAGCATATATATGACCTTTGGGGGTATCCCATTCAACTGAACACAAAGTTAAAACATAAAAATATCCAATATTTTTGTGATGACAGTAAGAAGGTTACATTAAACTATGTAGGGTAAATACTTCTTGGAAGAAATAAGTAGCTGCTCAATTTTGAACAATGAAATGAGCATTGTGAGAGTTCTTTAAAAGTTCTTGGAGACTCTGCCGCAGAAAATACTTAGAATTTTAGATTGTCTGAGCAATAGCGAGTTATCAAAATTCTTGTATTTTCAAGGCAGGGAGCCTTAGAACTTGCAGAACTCTCAACACAGCGAAGGTCATGTTCAAAAATTGAGCAGCCTGTTTTTTAGGCTACAACTATATCCTGAGCGGCTATAATTGCCTGATCAGCGCTCCAGAATATCATATCCTTGCCTATTTTGTCAGATAGTGAGCTTTTCTCCAGCATGTTTTTTACCTGGGGTTGGAGAGCGCACAGCATCAATTTGCAGTTTTTCTTGCTCAGTTCATGTATAAGCTCATCCAGTGCATAAATGCCCGATGTATCAATAAGAGGAACACCTCTCATGGAAAGTATGAGCACACGTACATCATCAAGCTGTTTAAGCTTTGAAGACAGCTGCTGTACCGTTGCAAAAAATATGGGTCCTGTGAAGTATACTACCCTTATATAGCCTAAAAGATCATTGAGGCTGATATTCAAACTTCCGTTCATTCTGGCTTTATCAACTTCATGGATGGCGATTTCCATGTTTGATATCTTGACCAAAAACATTAAACTTGCAAATACAACGCCTATTATAATAGCCTGGGTCAAATCAAACACTACAGTTGCTGTCATGGTTATTAAAAATTTTGCCATGGCACTTTTAAATTTCTTCGAGAATATATACTTGATATTATGCCATTCATTCATACGCCATGCAGTTACCATCAAGACTCCTGCAAGAGCGGACAGAGCTATTTGAGACATTACCGGAGCAAGAATGAACATGGATATCAATAACCCGATGGAATGAAATACGCTGACTAAACGGGTTTTGCCTCCGGATTTTATTGCCACGCTGGTGCGGGCAATAGCAGCTGTTGCAGGAACTCCGCCAAAGAAAGGTATCAGAATATTTCCTATACCCTGGGAAATAAGCTCACGGTTAGCATCCAGCTTTTCGCCGCTCATCTTTCCGCCCACCTCACCGCAAAGCAGGCTTTCAATCATACCTAATGCAGATATGCTCAATGCGGGAAGGAGCATATCCCGAATATCCGATAAATTTATGGACATAAGGTTTAATCTGCTATCTGGCAGAAGAGTTTTTGGAATTTCACCGATTACCGCTACCGGCAGTTTAAGAAACATATTTGCTATAAGAGAAATACCTATGCCTGCAAGGGAAGAGGGTATGACCTTGTTCCATTTTTTGGGCCATAAAACCATTACCCCGATTACAATCAACCCTAAAATTACAGAAGGCCAGTCCGGGTTTATGCCGTTTTTAAAATATGAAAAAAGCTTCAATAAACTGGATTCTGTATGTTCTGAGGTTATACCGAAGAAATTGTCAATCTGGCCTACAGCAATAATAACTGCTATGCCTGATGTGAAGCCTGTTATAACAGGAACGGGAATATAGGATATTACCTTGCCGAATTTTAAAAATCCGGCGGCAACCATTATAATACCAGCCATTAAACCTGCAACCCATATTCCATTTAAACCGTATTTCTGGGACAGAAGTATCAATATTGCCGTCATTGCTCCCGTAGGTCCGGAGATTTGATAAGAACCGCCTGAAAGGGGGGCAATCAAAAGCCCTGAAATTATTGCGGTTATAAGCCCTGCAGCAGCAGATGCGCCTGAGCCTACACCAAAAGCCAATGCCAAAGGCAGGGCAACTGCCGTAACTGTAAGGCCGGCCATAAGGTCTTGTTTCAAGCTGTTCAAATTGTATCCTGAAAATTCCTGTTTTATGTCCTTTATGTAACTGCTTATCATTTTTTACTCCTCAGTCCTTAATATTTTATAGAAGAACATCAATTTTTTTATAAATTTGACATTTATGTTTAAATATCTACAATTATTTATTATAGAATCTATTTCGGACAAATACAATATGCCTTAAGCTGTGATAATATATTTATGGAGGGTAATTTTATGGACAATATTTTGGAATTGAAGAAGGATGTCTTAAATATAGCTAAAGCTTCCTATAATATTGGATTGGTTGTCGGAACCAGCGGAAATGCCAGTGCTTATGATCCGGAATGTATGCTTTTAGCCATAACCCCCAGCAGCATGGATTACGGAGTAATGAAGCTTGAGGATATTGTGGTAATAGACTTAGAAGGCAATATAGTCCACGGGAATTTAATGCCTTCGTCGGAATGGAGGATGCATGCGGTTTTGTATAAGCACAAAAGGGATATTAAAGCTATCATACATACCCATTCCCCCTATGCCACAAGCCTTGGAGTGCTAGGCAAAAGCATACCGCTTATATTGATTGAAATGATTCCCTCTATAGGCGGGGATATACCAGTTGCGGAGTTTGCGCTTCCTGGATCAGCGGAATTGGGGTTTGAAGCTTTAAAGGTCTTAGACAAAAGATACGGCTGTATTTTAAAGAACCACGGCACATTGGCTGTAGGGAGAAGTCTTAATGAAGCTTATTTCAGGGCTTTATATATGGAAGATGCCGCAAAAATATATCATCATGCCTTAAGTTTGGGAACGCCTCAGCTAATATCAGAAGAGGATGAGGAAGCCATGAGAAGAATATTCAATATGAGATTATAATTAACGGGAAAAATAATGCCGCCTTGACGAAAGTTGAGGCGCATTTTCTTTATTGTAAAAATTATTGATTTTTATTGATTTCTATTGAACTTCTCTAAATTCTGAAGATTTTTATTCTGCATGTGAATATATACACAAATCAAAATCATTATGGCACAATTAATAAATTATTAAAAATTTATAAACTCCCATTGCTTCTAAGGTATGGCTATAGGGCATTGAAATCAGCTTTTTTACTGTGATCACAATGGGTTACAAAAGGGTGTGTGTTATACAACAGCAAAATTGCTATATGTTAAAATTTTATTTACTTCTACATATTGAAATAGTAATTTTATAGTTTTACAATAAATAAATGTGAGATATCTAATAATAATTTTAAAGAAGTATAGACATAAAAACTTAGCTCAGATCAGGAAGGAGAATGAAAATTGCTCAGAGATTACGGTATACTTGGCATATTTTTGCTGGGCGGCATGGCCTTCGGATTTGTTATTTTAATCACCAATTGGCTGGTTAGACCCAGAAAACCCAGCCACGAGAAGGAAACCACCTATGAGTGCGGGCTGGATACTCAGGGACCTACCTGGGTACAATTTAAAATAAACTATTTTTTATATGCCTTATTGTTTGTTTTATTTGATGTGGAAACGGTATTTCTTTATCCCTGGGCGGTGGCATTTAATTCTGTAGGCTTATTTGCCCTGGTTGAAATGTGTATATTCATAGCTATCCTTGCTTTAGGCTTATGGTATGCGTGGAAGAAAGGAGCATTGGAATGGGAATAGATAAAAATGTATCCTTGCTTGAAAAAGAAATGAGGCTTAAAAAAGAGGAAGAAGAATTATTAAGAGAACAGATAAATAACAGGGTATTTTTCACCACCTTTGAAAAGGCCATAGATTTCTGCCGCTCAAATTCCTTGTGGCCTGTTTCCTTTGGTTTGGCCTGCTGTGCCATTGAAATGATGGCCTCCGGCGGAGCAAAATATGATATATCAAGATTCGGCTATGAGGTTTTCCGCCCTTCACCCCGCCATGCAGATGTCATGATTGTGGCAGGAACGGTGACTGAAAAGATGGCTCCTCTTTTAAAACATCTATATGATCAAATGCCGGAGCCTAAGTATGTCATAGCCATGGGAAGCTGTGCAATTTCAGGAGGTCCCTTTGCAGATTCCTATTCTGTAGTAAGGGGAGTAGATGAAATAGTGCCGGTAGATGTTATAGTACCCGGTTGTCCGCCAAGGCCCGAAGCGTTGATAGATGGTTTTTTAAGTCTTAAGGAAAAAGTAAGAAATCCGGAAGTTGCGAAGGTGAGAAGGAATGTATGATATTATTTCAATAGTAAGTGAGCTGAATAAACATTTTATCGAGGGACTTGAAATTTCAGAGAATGGGCAATCTATATATGTAAAGAGCAAAAGCATAGTAAATGTTATGAAGCTTCTAAAAGAGGAATTTGATATTGTAAGGCTGTCGGATATGACAGCAGTCGATTATGAAGACAGGTATGAAGTCGTATACCATTTAAGCGATAATGAAGCAGAAATGCTTACACTGAAAGTGAAGCTTGATAAAAATAATATGATAATACCCACCATTACTCATGTTTTTAAATATGCGAATGAGCAGGAGAGAGAAATATACGATTTGATGGGTATAGTGTTTAAAGGGCATGAAAACCTGAAAAGGATTTTGTGCCCTGACGATTTTGTCGGGCATCCCTTGCAGAAGAGTTTCAAGCTAAGCCCGGCAAAGAGATTTTAGCTACATCTGAAGACAGGAGGAATTTTTGGGATGTCTATTGTTGAGACGGATTTTGAAACCCAGGAATATAAAATAAACTTAGGCCCCCAGCATCCCAGTACCCATGGGGTATTTCGGGCAGTGCTCACATTAAACGGTGAGCAGATTATAAAATGTGAAAACCATATAGGCTATCTTCACAGAGGCATTGAGAAGCTTGCGGAAGGCAAAACATATTCCCAGTTTGCCGCTTTAACCCCCAGGCTGGATTATTTGGCAGGTGCGCTTAATAACTGGGGATATGTGTATACTGTGGAAAAGTTAATGGGTATAGAAGTGCCTAAAAGAGCGGAGTATCTTCGTGTAATAATAGGTGAATTGCAGCGCATTGCCAGCCATCTTGTAATGCTGTCCAGCACCTCTATAGATTTAAACGCGGTCACTGCCTGGATGTATGGCTTTACTGCAAGGGAAGGAATACTTGATTTAATAGAAATGGTAACAGGCTCCAGAATGACACCAAATTATTTTACAATAGGAGGCGTCATGGATGATTTGCCTTATGGTTTTGATGCTGCCGTAAAAAAGGCCATAGCCGAATTAAATGACAGATTAGCGGATATAGAAAACATGGTTTTGGGTAATGAAATATTTCAGGGAAGGACAAAAAACGTCGGGGTTATTACAAAGGATATGGCTATGGAGTATGGAATAACCGGACCTAATATAAGAACGGCGGGAATAGCCCATGATTTAAGGAAAATCGCACCCTACAGCGTTTATGACAAGTTTGATTTTGAAGTTCCAGTGCTTGAAAATGGTGACAGTTTTGACAGATATCATATACGTATCCTTGAAATAAGAGAAAGCGTAAAAATAATTGAACAGGCTCTTGATATGCTGCCTCAAGGTGATATATCTTCAAAGGTTCCAAGGATAATAAAGCCATCTCCGGGTGAAGTATACGGCCAGATAGAAAGCGCTAAGGGAATCTTAGGCTATTATATAGTAAGCGATGGAAGTGACAAGCCATACAGGCTTCATATTCACTCGCCTTCATTTGTCAATATAGGTATTTTTCCGAAGCTGGCTGCGGGACAGAGCATGCAGAATTTTATAGCCACCCTGGCATCCTTTGACATCTGCTTGGGGGAGATCGATCGCTAAAATTAAGACTTGATTTAAGGGGAAAGTTTTATGAATATTTTAAATGATATTTTTACTAAGGGTTCAGCAAAAGTAAGGGATATATTGATATATTTGGGATTTAACGGACTTATAACGGATTTCTTAATGTCGGTTATTTATTTTGTTGCTGTCGCAGCCGTAGTAACCTTTAATATAATATTTATTTTATGGATTGACAGGCGCGGTTCCGGATTCTTTCAGGAAAGGGTCGGGCCAAACAGAGTAGGACCCTTTGGGCTGCTGCAATCATTAAATGATGCAGTCAAACTCATAGGAAAAGAATCCATAATACCTGAAGCAGTGGATAAATATGTTTACAAGCTGGCTCCTATTTTTATATTTACAATTACAATAATGCTTTATGCTGTGCTTCCTTATGGCAAGGATATGTCGGCAGTAAATATTAATGTAGGGATTTTATATTTCACTGCCATTTCGTCCATGTCTTCAATCGTAATCCTTATGGCAGGATGGGGTTCAAATAATAAATATTCACTTATAGGCGGCATGAGGACCATAGCACAGATTATAAGCTATGAAATTCCCTTTTGTTTTTCAATGCTAGGTATAGTGATGCTTGCGGGAACACTGAACTTAAATGAAATAGTGGCTTCACAACAAAAGGTGTGGTATATACTCTATCAGCCGGTGGCATTTTTAGTATTCATCATTTCGGCATTGGCTGAGCTTAATAAATCTCCCTTTGATATGATGGAAGCCGAGCAGGAGATCGTGGCAGGGTATCACACCGAATATTCGGGAATGCGCTTTGCATTGTTTTTTATGGCGGAATATGCAAACCTCTTTGTTATGGCAGGATTGGGCGTAACTTTGTTCTTCGGCGGATGGCAGGGGCCATTCCTTCCTTCCTGGCTGTGGTTCATGGTTAAGACCTACATGATGATATTTTTTATTTTGTGGCTGAGGTGGTCCTTGCCCAGAGCAAGAATAGATAAAATGATGCAGTTTAACTGGAAGTTTCTTATTCCTGTATCCATGGCAAATGTGTTTATGACTGGAGTAGGTTTAAAAATAATTCAATTTATAAAATAGTTTGGGGGTAATTTAAATTGTACGGTTTAGGTATAGTTAAGGGAATGGGTATAACAATGAAGAGATTCTTTAAAAAGAAGGTGACAGTACAGTATCCCGATGTGAAACCTGTATTGCCGGAAAGATCTCACGGTTCCTTGGGATTTGATTTTGATAAATGCATAGCCTGCAACATGTGTGCAGATGCCTGTCCTAACGGTGTCATAAAAGTTGATTTTACAAAGGACGAAAAAGGAAAAAGAGTTCTTAAAGACTACAATATGAACCTCGGTTACTGCCTTTTTTGCGGTCTTTGCGTAAAAGCCTGCCCTAAGGATGCCGTATATTTTAAAAAGGACTTTCATATGGTATGCTACCAGAAATGCGATACGGCATATCACTGGGACAGACATGAAATAACTAATTCAGCTGAAGATTTGCCCGTGGATAATATAAGGGACATAGAGGGTAAACCCATAAGTCAGGGGGTATAGCCATGCTGGTTACCGTAATTTTTTATGTGGCAGCGCTTTTAATTATTTTTGCAGCCATAAGGATGGTTAATTCCACAAACCTGGTTCACAGCACCCTTTTCATGGCGGCTGCTTTTGCGGGTATCGCAATTATATATATATTGCTTAATGCGGATTATCTTGCAATCGTTCAATTGATGATTTATGTAGGTGCCATATCGGTGCTCTTTGTTTTTGGCGTAATGCTGACCAAACGCAAAGATATAAGTATAAGCAGTACCTTCGGCAGATATAAGATAGGAGGTATTATTGTATCCTTAAGTGTCTTTGCAGTTTTTGCAGCTTGTCTTTTAACATTTAAGTATGTTCCTTCAAATGAAGCTGCTCCGGAGTCTTCAATCCATGCAATATCATCATTATTGTTCAATGATGATGCCATAACTTTTGAAATTACGGGAATGCTTTTATTAACTGCCACCATTGGGGCAATTGTAATCGGGAGAGGAGTGAAGGAACAGAAATGATTACCTTACATCATTATTTGATATTGAGCGCAGCTCTCTTTTGTATAGGCTTGTATGGTGCAACTTCTAAGAAAAATGCCATTGCGGTATTCATGGGAGTGGAGCTTATGCTGAATTCAGCAAATATAAATATCGTGGCTTTCAATCATTATTTAAAGCCTAATGTATTGTCAGGACATGTATTTGCCATCTTTGTGATTGCAGTTGCTGCAGCTGAAGTGGCGGTAGGCCTGGCAATTATATTGTCCTTATATCGCCACCGCAAATCCACCAACGTTGACGATATAGATTTATTAAAGTGGTAGATATTTTAAGGTAGGTGAAAAAAATGCTAGGTAATGTTTTAGCAATCCAAATGCTGCCTCTTATAGCATTTATATTGATCGTATTTTTTACAAAGAAATATAAATTTTTAAGCGCTTGTATTTCATTGGCTGCTGCGGCAATTTCCGCACTTTTATCCATAATAGTTTTAGTAAATATTTTATCCGGAAGAGCACCGGTGGAAGTAAGCATAAATTGGCTTGATATACCGACAATGGGTGCCATAAAAGGTTTAAATATAGAGATGGGTTTACTTATAGACCCTCTTTCATCATTAATGCTTGTAATAGTGACGTTTGTAGCCTTTTTAGTAATTCTTTATTCCTTTGAATATATGAAGGGAGATGAAGGATATTCCAGGTATTTTGCATATATTTCCCTCTTTACCTTTTCGATGCTGGGTCTTGTTGTTTCAAGCAACTTTTTTCAGATCTTTGTATTCTGGGAATTGGTAGGTCTTTGCTCTTATCTTTTAATAGGCTTCTGGTTTCATAAGAAATCAGCATCGGATGCCAGCAAGAAAGCCTTCATAACAAACAGGTGGGCGGATTTTGGTTTTATGATCGGCATTATTTTATTATTTATTAAATATGGCACATTCAATTTTAATGAGCTGATCATTCTTGTTGCTGCGAATGATTTACCTTCCAATATACTCATTGCAGCCCTTATATTTATGGGGCCTATAGGAAAATCAGCACAGTTTCCCCTTCATGTATGGCTTCCCGATGCCATGGAAGGTCCTACACCGGTGAGCGCCCTTATTCATGCGGCAACTATGGTGGCGGCAGGTGTCTTTCTTATTGCCAGAAGCTTTGTTATATTTGAAGGATTGCCCCATATTTTGACTGCAATGGCTTATATAGGCGGCTTTACTTCAGTTTTTGCGGCAGTTATCGCAATTACTCAGGATGATATCAAGAAAATACTTGCTTTTTCCACCTTAAGCCAGTTAGGTTATATGATAATGGCTATGGGTATGGGCAATATAACCGCCGGCATGTTTCATTTGACAACCCATGCATTTTTTAAGGCACTGCTCTTTTTAGGTGCCGGAAGTATAATTCATGCTCTCGATAATCAAAACATATTTAAAATGGGTGGCTTAAAGGAGTATATGCCTTTAACCTGCTATACCTTTATTACAGGCTCTTTAGCGCTGTCGGGGATCTTTCCTCTGGCAGGCTTTTGGAGCAAGGATGAAATATTAAGCACAGCATTAAAAAGCGGCCACACAGGCTTATATATATTGGGTACCTTTGTGGCATTCTTGACCTCCTTTTATATGTTCAGGATGATTTTTACTGCCTTCTTCGGTAAAAAGCGCTCAGACTACCATGCCCATGAAGGAAGCATTTTTATGAAACTGCCCTTGGTATTGCTTTCAGTTTTGTCTGTAATTACAGGTTTTGTTAATTCTCCATGGTTTTATAATGCATTTAACAAAAGCTTCGGCACATTTATATTTTACAAGGAAGCGGAAATGCCTGATGTTGATATAACTGTTGCGGCTGTTTCTACTTTCGCTGCACTCTTTGGAATATTCCTTGCCTGGCTTATGTATCGTAAAGAGGTTATACATGCAAGTGCAATTAAAAAGAAATGGAAAGGTTTATATAACTTGATATACAATAGGTTTTATATAGACAATTTATATGCTTTTTTATTTGAGAAGGTTATGTTAGGAGCAGGACGCGCCTTTGATGTAATTGAGCACAAGCTTATAGACGGAGTTTTTGATGGTTTTGCCAAAACCATTGGGTTTGCCGGTAAAAAGATACGCTTGATACAGACGGGCTACCTTCAAAGCTATGCTTTGGTAATGCTTAGTGCCGTGGTTGTAATGGCAATTATTCTATGTGCTCCATACTTAGGAGGTGCATTTAAATAATGGGAATTCATATACTTTTGATTATATTGCTATCTCCCATGATAGGAGGGATGGCAATACTCATTGTGCCTGGAAAAAAAGAAAAGGCAGTAAAAATTATAGCTTTGTTAACTGCACTTATATCTCTGATGCTTTCATTTGCTATATTTTTAAATTATGACAGCAAAACAGGAGGTTTGCAGTTTTTAGAACATTATACCTGGATTAAAGGCTATGGAATTGATTTTACACTGGGAGTGGACGGCTTAAGCCTTCCCTTAGTGCTTTTAACCTCCATTATTTTAACATGCAGTGTCCTTGTTTCCTATAAGCTTCAGGAAAGGGTAAAGGAATTTTTCTTTTTCATGTTCATTCTATCAAGCGGAGTCTTTGGCGTATTTATGTCGGGAGATTTGCTTTTAATGTTTATGTTCATGGAAATGGCTGTTATACCCAAATTCATACTGATAAATGTATGGGGCAGCAAAAACAAGGAATATGCTGCAATGAAATACACCCTTTACCTGTTAGGGGGAAGCGCCATAGCCCTGGTGGGTATTATGGCCATATATATTTACGGCGGCGATAAAGTTTTAGGGCTTGGAAGCTATACCATGGATATTGCAAAGCTTTCATCAATAAAGTATGATGTTAATTTTCAGAGATTTGCCTTTTTTATAGTCATGCTGGGATTCGGAGTTTTGGTACCCATGTTTCCCCTTCACAGGTGGACACCGGATGGGCATTCTGCAGCGCCTACGGCTATAAGCATGATTTTGGCCGGCGTAATCATGAAGCTGGGGGGATATGCCCTCATTCGAGTCGGAATAAATTTCTTCCCTCAAGGCGCCGTGTTCTGGGGGCCTTTGATGGCTCTTTTAGCTTCAATAAATGCAGTATATGTTGCATATGTTGCCATGGTTCAAAAGGATATTAAATATGTCATTGCCAATTCATCAGTCAGCCATATGGGCTATGTATTATTAGGATTAGCATCCTATAATGCAGCCTCCATAAGCGGTGCGGCAGCCCAGATGTTTGCTCACGGAATAATGGCGGCATTATTCTTTGCACTTGTAGGATTGATTTATGAAAAAACACACACCAGAATGATTTCAGAATTAGGAGGATTGGCTCACCAGATGCCAAGGATAGCTTGTGCCTTTATAATCTGCGGACTTGCATCTTTAGGCCTGCCGGGAATGTTTAACTTTATTGCGGAATTTTCGGTATTTGTCGGTGCCATACAGGTTTATCCCCTGCTTTCGGTAATATCCATATTTGCGGTGGTGGTAACTGCCAGTTATGTATTGAGGATTATTCAGCAGGTGTTCTTCGGGCCTAAAAATACAAGATGGAACCATTTAGAAGATGCAAAGGCTATGGAAATGATTCCGGTTGTATTGCTTTGCGGTGTAATGATAGTTCTTGGCATATTCCCCGGACTTATGATGAATATGCTGAAAGCCAGTATAGTGCCCATAGTTAATAAGTTTACTACCCTTGGGATAGGGGGGATTTTATAATGAATTTTTCTTCGGTTTTGCTTGAAATAGGAGTTGCAGCCCTTGGACTTTTAATACTCGTTATCGGCCCTATGTTTGCTCAAGAAAAAAAAGGATACCTTGGTTATTTCTCGGCATTTATTCTTTTGTGCATTCTTATTTTAAGCTTTGTATTTAAAAGCAATATGAGCGCAAGCTTTTATGAAGGAATTTATGTAAATGATAGTATGTCCTTGTATTTTAAGCAAGTTTTTATAATAGGGGCAATTATGGTGACCTTGATGTCGGTAAATTATATAAAGGGGCTTACGGACAGCAGAAGCGAGTTTTTTGCAATAATTCTGTTTGCAGCGTTAGGAATGATGTGCGTATCATCCTCTGGCGACCTTATAACCTTGTATGTCAGCATGGAATTGATGTCCATATCCTTTATAATACTGACTTCCTATGAAAAAAAGAATATAAAATCATCGGAAGCCGGGATGAAATATGTGCTGTTAAATGCCATATCTTCGGCTGTACTTTTATATGGAATGAGTTTTTTTTACGGTATTTACGGTAGTGTGGACTTCAAGGAGTTGATAAGTACATTGAATAATGGCAATGAACCCTTGATTCTTTTAGCAAGCATTTTGATGCTTGCAGGTTTTGCTTTTAAAATATCGGCGGTTCCTTTTCACATGTGGTCACCGGACGTATATGAAGGAGCACCAAGTCCCGTTACGGCATTTTTGGCCGTAGGCTCCAAAGCAGCAGCTTTTTCGGCTTTGATTAGAATCATGACGCAAGTATTAAACCCGGCCTTCAATAAAATATCTGTACTTATAATTGGCCTTGCGGTATTATCCATGATTGTGGGCAATTTAACGGCAATACCTCAGAAAAATATAAAAAGGATGCTTGCATATTCGGGGATATCCCATGCCGGTTATATACTCTTAGGTTTAATTGCCCACACTGAATTTGGTATAAGCGCCATGCTTTATTACCTCATGCTCTATATGTTTGCAAATGTGGGGGCTTTTGCCTCAATAACAGCCTTTATAAATTCTACAGGCAGGGAGGACATACAGGATTTAAGCGGCATGTGGAAACGTTCGCCCTTTTTATCCTCAGTGCTTTTAATAAGCCTTTTATCATTAGCCGGCATTCCTCCGGCTGCAGGCTTTATAGGAAAATTCTATCTGTTTTCGGAAGTCGTAAAACAGGGATATATATGGCTGGCATTTTTAGCCATGGCTATGAGCGTGGTTTCAATATATTATTATATAACGGTGATAAAGACAATGATAATGGGAGAACCGGAGGGCGATGAAAGGATAAATATACCGCCTTCTTTAAAGATTGTAATGGCAGTATCATTATTTATGATTTTGGCTATGGGAATTTATCCCGGTCCTATTACTGACTGGACTTTGACTGTAGCAGCTTTGTTTTTTTAATAGCTTAATAGTGGCTGTCGCACTTGAAACAACATAAATGAGCACGGCGAATGTAGTGTTTCAAGTGCGACAGCTACTTATTTTAAACAAATAACTGCATGTTTGAATCCAAAGCATCCTTTAAATATTCCTTGACATCCACGATCTCAAGCTCGGGTATCATCTCTTCCTTTTTAAATCCCATGACCTCCACCGACAGCTGGCAGCCATAAAATTTTATGCCCTTTTTTCGAGCTTCTTCCAAAAAATCCTTAAGGCTTGGAGATTCTGCGTCCTTCATCATCATGGTCAGCATCTTTTTCCCCATGCCCTTCATATCCATTTTTGATAAAGGCAGCTCCTCCGGCCCCTTTGGTGTTGTCATGCCGAATATCTTTTCATATATGGTCTTGTCTTCCAAGCTTAGCTTATCCGGATCCCTTAAAAGCATCAAACCCCAGAATGCACAAAATAATGTAACCTTTACACCCATTTCTGCAGCACCGTCTGCTATTATGAGGGCTGCTAAAGCTTTATCGTAATCTCCGCTGAAAAGAAGTATATTCAATTTTTTTTCCAAGTATTTTTCCTCCTAAAAGTTCCATTTAAACTCAATGTTTATTATTACCTTATATATGGTTATTATTAAAGATAATTTACCGGCTTCTTCTGAAAGATGCGTATTTTTCAGTGTATCTGTACCTATGTGCTGTAATCCATTGAAGTGCATTTATTGCTTTATCTATTTCTTCAAAGGAATTATAAAGTCCGAAGCTTATTCTTACCATGCCCGGCCTCGGAAAATAAGCATTATCAATAATATTTTTAATATCCCCGGAAGTTAAATTCAGTATTTTTTGTATATAAGGCTGGGCGCAGAAACAGCCGTTTCGAACGGCGATTCCGACTTCCCGGGACAAGGCCTCTGCAACTATTTCATGGTGCAGCCCTTTTATATTAAATGATATGATTCCTACCTTGTCATCTTTGCTGTAAGAATCTCCATATACTGTTATATCCGGAATATGGCGGATTTTTTCAGCGGCATAGCCGGTTAATTCCTGCTCGTAACTTTCAATGTTTTCCATGGATACTGCCTCAAGAGTATTGATGGCAGCTAAAAGTGCCACAACGCCTATTATATTGGGAGAACCGGCTTCTTCTCTGTAGGGGGCTTCATCCCATATGACAAAGTCTTTTGTCACAATTTTTACGGTACCCCCGCCTTTATAATCGGGATCTCCCCTTTCAAACATATCTTTAGGGCCTATTAGCACTCCCGTTCCGAAGGGAGCATACATTTTATGGGCCGAAAATGCAAGAAAATCTATGTTTTCCAATGGAGTGTGAGGCATCATATCAATTGAAGAATGGGGAATCAACTGGGCGCCGTCCACACAGATTTGGGCTCCGTATTTATGTGACAGGGCGGCTATCTCATGAATTGGGTTTTTATATCCTGTGACATTGGAAGCGCCTGTTATGGTCACCAGCTTTACCTTACCCTTATGTTTTATAAGCCTTTTCTCCAAATCACTGACTTGAAGGCGGCCTTCCTCTGTGATATCGATATATTCCACCTTGAATTTGTCCCTCCAGGGCAGGTCGTTTGAATGATGTTCCATGTATGATGACAGTATGACACAATCTTTGTGGTTATTGTAAAAACAATATGAAAGCTTGTTTAGCGCTTCAGTTGTATTTTTTACAAAGATTGCTGTGTATTTTTCCGGGTCGGCATTGACGAAATTCAGCACCCTTAATCTGGCGCTTTCAAATAAATCCGATGATAACCTGGACTTATATCCACTGCCCCGGTGCACCGAAGAATACCAGGGTGCAAATTTATTTACTTCATTTATGACAGATACAAAGGGAGGTGTGGTAGCAGCATTATCAAAATTAATGGCTGTGACAAACCTTCCGTTCTCAATAGGAACCTTGGTATCTGCACCCATTATAAGGCTTCTGTAGCCCTTGTCTAAATTGCCGAAGTACATTTTATCCTCCGATTTTTATTTGCTATCATACCATTATATTAAAATGAATTTAAATAGTTACAGTAAAAGCATTGACATTGGATGATTAAATGAGAGAATATATTTTTATGGGGTGAGGAATAGATGGAATTTTTAAATAAATATATAAAAAAATACTGGAAGGGCTTTTCACTTGCAATTTTATTTCTGATGACAGAAGCTTTTTGCGACCTCCTTCAGCCTTCTATAATGTCAAAGATAGTTGATATAGGTGTCAAGAATAAGCAAATGGACTATGTACTTAAAAACGGTGCCATAATGCTTTTAGTAACTTTTATCGGAGCTATAGGTGCAGTGGGGCGCAATATAATGGCCAGTAATGTATCTCAGAAATTTGGCGCACAATTGCGTTCCGACCTTTTTAAAAAGATACAGACCTATTCCTTTGACAATCTGGATAAATTTGAAGGTGCATCCCTCATTACAAGGCTGACCAATGATGTGACACAAATTCAGACTTTTACAAACGGACTTATGAGATTTTTTGCGAAGTCACCTATTTTATGTATTGGGAGCATTATAATGGCTGTGAGGCTGAATCCAAGGATGTCTTTGGTGCTTCTGGCCGTTATTCCTCTTATAAGTATCTTGATATACCTTAATTTAAAGCTTGGATACCCCCGTTTTGTAAAAGTTCAGAAATCTTTGGATAAGGTTAATACTATAATGAGGGAATACTTAAGCGGTGTAAGGGTAGTTAAAGCCTTTAACAGCTTTGATTATGAAGACCAAAGGTTTCAAAAGACCAACGAGTATATGGCAGCCATGTCCATAAATGCCGCAAGGATTATGGCAATATTTTCACCCGGAATATCCTTGGCTGTTAATTTAGGCATAGTTGCGGTTCTGTGGTTTGGAGGTCTCTTAACAGATATAGGCAGTATGGGCGTGGGAGAAATAATAGCTTTTATAAATTATATGACCCAGATTCTTTTTTCTCTTTTAAGAATATCCTTTGTCTTCACCACATTCGTGAGAGCCCGGGCTTCTGCCGAACGTATAAGCGAAGTATTTTCAGAAGAAAATACTATGTTTATGGCAAAAGAACCTGTAAAGCCTTTAAATATAAAAGGCAGAATTGATTTTGAAGGTGTGTATTTTTCATATGACGGATATGACAATCATCCCGCACTCAAAAATATTAATTTTACCTGCATGCCGGGTGAAACATTAGGTATTATCGGTTCTACAGGCTCGGGTAAAAGCAGCCTTGTAAATTTGATTCCCCGTTTTTATGACGTGTCGGCTGGCTGTGTAAAAATAGACGGTATGGATGTTAAAAGCATGGATATGAAGGAATTGAGAAACAGTATAGCAATTGTACCCCAGAAAATAATTTTATTCACAGGGACTATCATGGATAATATTTTATGGGGCAAGGAAGATGCAAAATACGAGGAAGTTTTAAAGGCTGCAAAAGAAGCCCAGGCTCATGATTTCATCGCCTCTTTCCCCGAAGGTTATAATACCATGCTGGGTCAGGGGGGAGTCAATTTATCCGGAGGTCAGAAACAAAGAGTATCTATAGCAAGAGCTCTTATTAAAGAGCCTAAGATACTCATCCTTGATGATTGCACAAGTGCGGTGGATATGAATACAGAAGCAAAAATAAGGCAGGCACTGAGGCAGCATTTCAATAAGCTGACCTGTATTATAATTGCACAGCGCATAACCTCCGTCATGGGAGCTGACAGGGTAATTGTATTGGATGATGGTGAGATTGCAGGGATGGGCAGTCATGAGGAACTTTTAAATTGCTGTGATGTATACAAGGATATATACCATTCACAGATCGGCAGGGAGGTTAGTTAAATGGCAGAGAGTAGTGGAAGAAATAAAGGGGCGGATAATTCCTATACTCCGGTCATAAATATGAGCGGAAGGCCGGGAGGCAATCGCCGCGGCATGCCTGTCATAAAGCCTAAAAATTTTAAGGCAACGGTATTAAGGATGTGGGAATATTTCGCAGGTGAACGAAAACTATTGATGGCTGCCTTCATGTTCATTTTATTGAACTCATTTTTAGGCCTTTTAGTGCCCTTTCTCATAGGACGGTCTGTGGATGCTATGGAAGCAAGGGGCGGTTTGGTGGATTTCAATCTTTTAACCAAAATGATATCTATCCTTGCCATTGTTTATCTATCTGATGCCATTGTTGTTTTTCTACAGGAATGGACCATGGCAGGCGTTGCCCAGCGAATTGTCATGAGCTTGAGGCGGACACTTTTTTCAAAGCTTCAAAGCTTGCCTGTATCATTTTTTGACAGGCACACCCATGGAGAAATTATGAGCAGATTATCAAATGATATTGAGAACATAAGCACCATTATATCCCAGATTACCACACAGCTTATGACAGGCTCAATAATTATATCGGGTTCATTTGTAATGATGGTTATACTAAGCCCCATGCTGACATTGGCAAGTGTTATAACCATACCAATGGTATTTTTATTGACCAAAACCATTGCCAAAAGGACCAATGTATTGTTTAAAAGCCAGCAGGCGGAATTGGGAAGGCTAAACGGACATATAGAGGAGACCATATCGGGTATACAGATAATCAAAGCCTTTAACCATGAAGAAAAGGCCATGGAAGAATTCGATGCAGTAAATGACAGATTGTGCGAGGTTGGTTTGAAAGCCAATATGTGGTCGGGATTTATAATGCCCATGATGAACGTCATAAACAACATAGGCTTTGCTGCTGTAGCCGGTGTAGGCGGAGTATTGGCAGTCAACGATCTGATTACCATCGGCATCATTGCCAGCTTTTTAAGTTATTCAAGGCAGTTTGCCAGGCCCTTAAATGAGATGGCAAACATATTTAATAACCTTCAGTCGGCAGTAGCCGGGGCTGAAAGAGTCTTTGAAATATTAGATCAGGAGGAAGAGCCTAAGGATGCTGAAGATGCAATTGAACTTAAAAATCCAAGAGGTAATGTTATATTTGACAATGTAAGCTTTGGTTACCGGAATGATTTAAAAGTACTTAAAAATATAAGCTTTGAAGCACATGCGGGAAGCACCATAGCCTTGGTCGGACCTACCGGAGCCGGTAAAACCACAATAGTAAATTTGCTGACCAGATTCTATGATGTAACAGAAGGAAGTATTTTAATAGACGGTTTAGACATAAGGGAATATACCAGAGACAGTTTAAGAAGGTGCTTTGGGATAGTGCTGCAGGATACTTATTTATTTACCGGTACCATAAAAGAAAATTTAAAATATGGAAGTCCTGATGCTAAAGATGAGGATATAATTGCAGCCTCAATTATGGCAAATGCCCATCCTTTTATAAGGAGGCTCCCTAAAGGATATGATACCGTACTCACGGAGAGCGGAGGAAATTTAAGCCAAGGACAAAGACAGCTTCTGGCCATTGCCAGGGCAATATTGAAAAACCCCTCCATACTGATACTGGACGAGGCTACAAGCAGCGTTGATACCCGCACCGAGCTTCATATACAGGAAGCTATGCTGAAATTAATGGAAGGCCGAACCAGCTTTATTATAGCCCACCGTTTAAGCACCATAAGGGATGCGGATATAATCATGGTAATTGACGGAGGGGAGATAGTTGAAAAAGGAGACCATGAAAGCCTTTTAAAATATAAAGGCGTATATCACAACCTTTACTTTAGCCAGTTTACTAATTCAACGGAAAATTAATATGCAGGTGATGACAGATATTCATGGGGCTGTCGCATTTGAAACAACATAAATGAGCATTTGAGAGAGTTCTCTCTAAAGCTCTTGGTGACTCTGCCAAAGATATTACTTAGAATTTTAGATTGTTTGAACGGAAGAAGTTTAAAAATTCTTGTATTTTCAAGGCAGGGAACCTTAGAACTTGCAGAACTCAAGCACAGTAAATGCAGTGTGTCAATGCGACAGCCCATGAATATTATTGAATATCCCCCATCTTCTAAGACGGTTCTAGAGGCCAAAGGGGGCTGCCTTTTAAAATTTCCTCCACTTCCTCAAAGCCCGTCATTAAGGCATGGTTGTAGCGGGCCGGCAGCGCAAAAACGTATTTAGAATTGCTGCCCAATTTGCTTGGGCCAATAGGCGCCGCGCTGACAAAGAAATCTCCCTCATTCAGAGCGTCCCACTGTTCAAATGTAAAAATCATAATAGGGATGTCCTGATGTGGGTCCTTCTGGCTCCAATCCGGATGCCGTATCAAAAGCTGCGGACCGGCTTCAATAATATCCGTCCCGGAGGTTCCTTCCCATTGTTCCTCAATTATTGAATATCCTTTCCAGGTTTCCGGAAGATGAAATTGGAAGCCATACCGGATATTTTCATAAACAACAGGGCCATATTGTACGTACTCGCCTAGGGTCATGTTGCTGATAAGCCAGCGGTCCTTTACCTTCTGGACCACAATGGTGACCGGACGCTTGGCGGCAGCCCCTCCCTTTGCCAGCTCCACGCTGGTAACCTCGATGATCTCTCCATAAACAGTGTATTCATTCTTATCTGCCATTTCCATTCTCAAAATATCAATACGGTCGGGCCATGGGCTGGAAACCCTGCGGCCGGGTGCGCTTTGCGGATCAGAGCTCCATTTTTGCAGCAGCTCAGTCGTCACATAACTGCTGTAATTCTTTTCAATGCTTGCAGCCACCACATCTTTTGGAGCCAGGAGGGAGACCATTTGGAGCCTTTTTCCGAAAGCTTCCACCAATTCCTCTACATCCTGCTCGTCCTGTTTAAGATTATCCTTCTTGTCAGGTAACAGTTTACTTATTTCTTGCCGTGAACTGCCGTTGTTATACACAGCCATCAATACAAATGTACAGCTTAAAACTGCTACTAAAACGGCAGCAAAAGCCATAATTTTTTTGGATTTATTTAAATTGTCCAAGACATCGCTCCCCTTTCTGTTAATTAATTATTTCCATTTATTAGACGAAAGATATTCTCAAAGGTTCTCCATGATTCTAAAATTTATGTATTTCCATTTTAATAACATTTTTTGTGTGATATAAAACACATTTTTATGTGAGATATTTATTTTTCTTTATTATGAGGTTTTCGTATACTTATTTCAATATATACAGAGAAGGAGGGTTGTTGATGAAGAAGATATTTGTGATAAAAGAAAAATGCAACGGCTGCATGAGCTGTGTTGTGGCATGTACACTTGCCCATGAAAAGGCTTCCACATATCAATCGGCATCAAAAATTGAGCCGGGCCGCATAAGCGTCCAGGCGGTGAAGGGCAAACCGGTACCTTTAGTGTGCCATCACTGTGAAAACCCTGCATGCGTAAATGCATGTATGAGCGGAGCCATGCAAAAAGATTCCGAAACAGGAATTGTAAGCAACGAAGGAAACCTTCAGAAATGCGTAGGCTGCTGGATGTGCATCATGGCATGTCCTTATGGAGTAATTACTCCTAAAAAAGACGGGTCACAAAAAGTTGCCGTAAAATGCGATTTATGCAAAAACAGGGCTGCCGGTCCGGCATGCGCAGAAGCATGTCCAACAGGTGCTATTGTGTTAATGGAAGAAGAGGAATTTGCCGATTATAAAAGAAAAATTACCGCGTATGAAATTAAAGATTGATAGGGAGGAGGGGGAATTCTATGCACTATGTAATCATCGGTAATAGCGCTGCCGGAATTTCAGCTGCCCAGGAGATAAGGAAGCTGGATAAAAAATGCGACATCCTCATTATATCAAAAGAGCAGGAGCCGGTATATTCCCGCTGCTTATTGCCGGACTATATATCGGGAGAGTTGGGTAAAGAAGAACTTGGCATCAGGGATTTTGATTTTTATCGCCGCAATAAAATAAAAACCCTTCTCGGTAAAACGGTAACAGCTATTTTGCCCCAGTCTGCCTGCGTTATATTGGAGGATATGAGCCGGATCCATTATGACAAGCTTCTCATCGCTACAGGGAGTATTCCGCTGATCCCGGAATTCATGAGCATAGAGAATATAACTCCATACACTTTGAACAGCCTTGAAGATGCAGAAAAAATACTGAGGGATAGCGGAAGATGTAAAAAAGTAGCCATTATAGGCAGCGGGTTTATAGGAATTGAACTGGCCTTTGCCCTTAGAAAAAGAAAAAAGGACGTAGTGGTAATCGGAAGGTCAAATAGAATACTCAGCGGCCAGCTGGATGACTTTGCTGCCGGACTGATGCGAAATGAGATTGAAAAGTCAGGCATAGAGCTTAAGCTAGGCTGCAAAATATCGGAAATAATAGCATATTCAAAGTTAATGAGGTTCTTTAAAGCTAAGGAAATCAAGGGAGTTATGCTGGCCGATGGTACGATGATATCCTGCGATATGCTGGTGTTTGCATCAGGCACAAAAGCCAATATGGATATGGTTAAAGGCAGCGGTATAAGCACAGATAAGGGAATCATTGTCGATGAATATATGCAGACAAATATAGAAAATATATACGCCGCTGGAGATGTGACGGAGACGACGGATGCTGTAACAAAACTTAAACGGCTAAGTCCAATATGGCCTAATGCAGTAATCCAGGGAAAATTTGCAGGATATAATATGGCGGGTTTAAAGAAAAGATTTGTTGAACAGGTAAGTATGCAAAATACATCGGAATTCAGAGAAGTGCCTTTTATATCGGTAGGCACCATTAACCCTCCAGAAGGAGAAGGATTTGAGACTCTGGTGCATTATGATGAACATCAGAAAGTATATAGGAAAATTGTACTAAAGGATGATATACCTGTAGGAATGATATTTCTCGGAGATATACAAAATGCCGGAGTTGTAGCCGGCTATATCAGGAATGGGAAAGACGCTTCCAATGTCAAACATCGTTTATTATCCGACAGATACAGTTATGCGTATCAATTGGTAAACCAATAAATTTTTAGATAGGAGAGGAGAATTAATATGGCTAAATGCACAATAGATTGTTCAACATGCACATCAAGTCATGCTTCCATACAGGAGATGTACGGAAGGGCCCAGGAACTTGGAATAAAAACAACTTTCGACAGGTATCAGGACCAGCTGCCACAATGCAGTTTTGGAATGGAGGGAGTATGCTGCCAGCTTTGCTCCCATGGACCCTGCAGGATAACCCCAAAAGCTCCAAGGGCTATATGCGGGGCTACAGCCGATACTATTGCCGCAAGAAACCTGCTGCGCCTGGCATGTCATGGCCTTTCAGCCTATTCCCACCAGTTGGAAGAAGCGATAAACACACTGAAAGCAACAGCCGAGGGTAAGACTCCATATAAGATTATGGAGGAAGGAAAGCTTAAGGATATAGCGGGGGCTCTTGGTATAGATACCTCAAGAGATATAAATGCTATTGCGGCAGATCTTGCAAATGCAGTAGCATATGAGTTGAGGAAAGAGACAAGGGAGCCTTTAAAATTGGTAGAGCTTCTTGCGCCTAAGACCAGGCTTAGCGCATGGGATAAACTCGGTATTATTCCCGGAGGGCCTCTTTCCGAATTAAGGGATGCAATGACAAAGACCATGAGCAATATTAATACAGACCCTGTTGACCTGCTGCTGACCACAATGAGGCTTTCTATCGCGGCAGGATACATGGGATTGATAGCTACCATCACACTTCAGGACATTATTTTGGGTAATCCGCAGATTGGCGTAACACAAGCAGACCTTGGGGTGCTGGATACTGAAACTGTAAACATCGTAGCCCATGGACACGTGCCATACGTCGCAGTGGCCGTACTGAAGGCAATAGCTGAAGATGAGGAGCTTAACTACCTGGCAAAGGAAGCCGGAGCAAAAGGTATAAAGCTTTATGGGTCAATGGATACGGGGCAGGAACTTTTACAAAGGCTTAATACGGCAGGAAAGGGATTTGCAGGGCAGCTTGGCAACTGGCTGACCCAGGAGCTTATGGTTACAACAGGGGCTGTTGACCTTGTAATGATGGATCTTAACTGCTCCATACCCGGCCTTAAACTTGCTGCCGACAAGTTCCATACCAAACTTGTTTCGGTATCTCACGTCCTTAGGATGGATGGAGTAGATACGAATATGGATTATGTCCCCGAAAAAGTAAAAGAACAGGCAAGAGAGCTTGTTATGATGGCTATCGAAGCATATAAAAAACGCGGCACCGTAAATGCAGTTAAAGTCCCTAAATATAAGTCGGATGTTATAGCTGGAGTAGGCGTTGAATCCCTTCTTGGAGTTCTTGGCGGATCCTTAGACCCATTGCTTGATGTAATAAAGTCGGGTCAGATAAAAGGTATAGTAGCCGTTGTTGGATGTACGAACAACAGGAACGGACATGACTCGGCGTCACTGCAGCTTATAAAGGAATTGCTTAAGAAAGATATTATGGTTATAACTGCAGGCTGTGTAGCCAGCGGAGCTCAGATAGAAGGGCTTCAGACTCTGGAAGCATCAGACTATGCAGGAGAAAAACTTAAGGCTATCTGCAAGGCATTGAATGTACCGCCGGTATTAAACTTCGGCTCCTGCATAGATATAGGCAGGATAGGAATCGCGGTAACTGCAATTTCCGAAGCCCTTGGGGTAGACCCAAGTCAACTGCCTGTGGCAGCGTCGGCACCGGAATATCTGGAGCAAAAAGCTGTGGTTGACGGAGTATTTGCCATAGCCTTCGGACTTTTAACACACTTAGGACCTGTACCGCCGGTAGCTGGAGCACCAAATGTTACAAGCATTCTTACAGGCGCCGTTGAAGACCTTGTGGGGGGTAAGGCTAACGTAGAGCAGGATATGGTGAAAGCTGCAGAACAGATAGAGGAACACATTATGTCAAAACGGGCAAGCTTAGGTATTTGATGGAATTGATATGGTATTAGTCTCCATAATAACTTAATAAGCATAAAAACACCTCGTTCATTTAAGCAGAACGGGGTGTTTTTATTCAATTATCTATCCATTTTATCAGCTGGTCAACATCCTTTATGATTATAGTGTCGCCCATATCTATGATTTTATCTTTTTTAAGTTTTGATAATGCCCGGGTAACCGACTCCCTTGTAGTTCCGGCAACGTCTGCCAGTTCCTGCCTTGTTATATCGATATTTAATTCTATACCCCTTGAAGTTTTTACTCCATGGCTTTGAGAGAGCTTTAAAAGGGATATGGCAGTCCTCTGCAGGGTGTCCTTAAATGCCAGGTTGCGTATCTCTATACTTGCCATGTGAAGCCTGCGGCACAATACTTTAATGAGCTCAAAGGCCAGAGAGCCATCTTCCTTCATGAGTAATTCAAGTTCATCATTTTTTATCATGCCTATCCGGCTGTCTTCAAGTACCTCTGCAGTAGCAGGATAAGCGATATTATTCAATATTGTCACTTCACCAAATACATTACCATCACCGAAAATGTGAATAATATGTTCCCTTCCGTCACTTGCTGTATTATATATTTTAACCTTGCCCGATATTACATAATAAAAGGCATATCCGGGCTCGCCCTCCATGAATATTATCTTTCCTTTTTTATACATCCTTTCATGCCATATGCTGCAGACTTTGATAAGGCTTTCGTCGCTTAAGTCACGGAACATAAACATCTTTCTCAATAGGCTGAAATCGGCCATTCTTTTCCCCCCTATTATAAACATAACCATAGCTTACAAAAATAAATATAACCAAGGATTTCATATAAATTTAATGCTTATCAGCTTTTTATTATATTTTAGTCCTAAGTTCCGGTTCAAGCATAATATATATTCCTAATTGATTTCTGCTTTTAAAAAGCATATTATTTTCGCATTAAAAATCAGTATTTATAAATTTATATTACAACTTATTATTTATAATATAATATATAAATCGATAATTTATTGCAATTAATTTTTATCAAGAACATTTTAGGATAAATGGAAAAGGCATAAGAATTTTAATTAAAAATCCTTATGCCCTTTTTATTTTAGGAGGACTATTTTCAATTATTTTGTAAGCATATCTATTCTGTTAAAAAGCATATCTATTCTGTCGCATTCAGATATAACCGTGTCTTTTACATCGTCATAGGCTACACAGCAGCCATTTACCATCCTGGTTTTCAAAGTTCCCTTTGCAGCTTTGTTTCCCTTAAGATGGGGTGCATCCAAAATTCCAATAGCAATTGCCTCTGCAATGACGGATGGGTCACACCAGGGATCCTTTGATTCAGGGGAAATTTGATACATGGATTTTAATAAATACTGGGCTTCATCAATAAGCTGATTCTTACGGCTCTGTACTTCTCTATCCATGGACATATCAGGAAGCCCTAACAAGCAGTTTTTAATTACTCCCCGGGCTATGCTGGCGCTTTCGATTATATCTTCGGGCAGGGCTGCGTGATGAGCTTCGCAAAATCCCACTACATGTACTATGTGAGGCTTAACTGCCATACCAAGATAAATTGAAGCTGCCATCTGTCCTTTAGCAGTATTTAAGTCATCCGGAAAGCTTGCAAGTCCGGACCTGACCTGGCGATAAGCTTTGAAGTGTTCATTCTCCAGAGATTCTATCATCTCTATTTTAGCCAGCATTTTAGCTAAATCCATTTTTGGAGATATGGCCGGAGGTACATTGAACATGTATTGTGCAATATAATCCTTAACTCCCATTCTTTTGGCATTGTAGGCAGCTAGAAAAGCCGAGGCCACGCCGATGGTATCGTGGGCGTCTCTTAAACTCCAATGATGTGATTCATTAACCTCCACGGGTATATTTCTATCGCCGTGCCATTTCATAAGGGCCTGATTTTCCCTTATGGAAGTTTCAACATCCCTTGGGCCTCTTCCGTCTAAGACGTTATACCAGCATAATGGAACTGCAGCCCAGCTGTTATTTATAGTTTCTCTCAGCATTTCTGCGAAACGGAACACATCGCTGGTACCGCTGTAACATCTTAAAAGAGGGTAATTACCCCTTCTTGATGCTTCATACATCTTTATGAAATCTTCAGGAGATCTTACCGGTACCCCCCCGGCACCATCCAAGGCACTGCTGGCCTTCTCCATTTCAAAGAAATGTTCCTGGGCATTCTGATCGGGGGCTATGGAAATAACGTCCAGCACCTTTGCTTCCGATATGGTTTTTATGCCTTCAATGGTAGCCGAAAGTGAAGGCAGACCAAAATGATGCCGGAGCACAGGATATGGATATTTTCTATTTATTCTCTCAATTAAGCTACTTTCAAAATAAGTATCCTTACAGTCACTGGATTTACCGCTAAGATAGCATATGGTAAATTCATCATCGCTGCTCCCGTCAAAGATTTCTTTAAAGAAGCTATAGCTTTTTGCTACTTCGCATACCGGACGGGTACCGCCAAAAAGCCATTCTATGTTTAATAAACCGTTATCTTCAATTGCTCTTTGTAACTCATCCAAAAGGGGCTTTACCGCAGATGGAGTCAGCCTGTAGCTTACCCCCACTATATCGGGTTTTTGCTTCTTTATGGCTTTAATAAGGTTTTCTATGGAAACTGCAGGGCCTAAGAAGTCCGTATCATATCCTTCTTTTTCTGCAAGCTTGAGAAAATTTGCAACACCTGCTACGTGGACGCAATTTCCGATAGCAGCTGCAATTATCTTTTTCATTATGCAACAACCTCCCTGGGCCTTTCAACTATACCGAAAGTTGCAAGCTCCATAAGCTCACTTACCGTAAGTCCTTCTATTCCTAAATTTCTTACATTTCGGCCTGCCGCAAAATAGTTTTCACCGTGAGCAGTGCATGCCAGATTTATGATAGAATCAATTATTGGTGTCCTGATGCCTACAGTTGCCCCTATGGCTGAAATAGGAACCAGGCTTTCGGGTATATCTTCAAAAATATATCTGGTATCCATTGAACTAGGGGCCTTAATGCCCATATATCCTGAAGTATTCTGAATGGCTTCATGAAGGCTTTCTCCCTTTGAACCATAAGTGACTTCAAGCCATTTAAGGGCCGTAACTGTTTTGACTCCCAGCGCATGGGCTACTTTAACTCTTTCTGAATCCATCTGCTCTAAAATTTTTGAAACAGTGGGAGTGATGCCTTCTAAATAATATTCAAAATCTCCATTGGTGGATTCTATCCGTCCGCAGTTTAAAAGGGTAGGACAAGGATGAAAAATAGCACCAATGTTATTGAGGCTGGTTTCCAAAACATTATCTGCCGGAATAAACTGAGGATAAGCATCCTTTATGGTATCCACAACGTACTTTGTCATATATGAGGGTATGGAAGCCAAGGATACTTGGTTTTTAATGCTGAAAATTTTAACAACGCCTGCTGTTTCTGCACGGCAAGCATAAACAAAGGTCTGGGCTTCAGATATTATAATATTTTTATTGGGAGCTTTTTGCTTTATGATATTAAGAAACTCCAAAGCGCCGCCTGTCCTGCCGGGATTTAAGACAATGATTTGCCCGTCTTTAAGGTAAGGATGGCATAGATTTGCTATCTCTCTATGGCCTGATGCCGGGATGGTTACCATTATTACATCTGCGTTTTCTATTGCTTCTTTTATATTGTCTGTCATTGAAGAAAGCCTGCCGAAGCCTTCTTCTTTTCCGGTGAGATAAATACCTCTTTGTTCCTGTATTTTCTTTATTTTCGTAATGCTTCTATTGTATAAGCGCACATTGTGCCCGCATAAGGCCAGATGCGCGGCCATCGCCTGACCGCCGTTACCTGCTCCGATAACAGCATAATTCAAGCTCTTTTTATTGTTCTTCATAATTTTTACCTCCTCTTTCTTTGGCTTACGAGGTTAGCTGACGGATTAGGATCGAAAGAGTATGACCCCTCCAATGCATTTAAATGCATCGGATTCACCCCATATTATCGGGTCCCCCGCTTCACATACTGTGAATTCAGCGCTTGTTAATAATTTTAAATTACCAGACCTCCTTGAGATAGCAAGATACAACTTAATTATATTATTTAAGTTGTCAGTTGTCAATTTCTTAAAATAAATAAATTAAGGGTCTGTTGCATTTTAAACACTGCATTGCTATGTTCGTGTTCTGCAAGTTCTAAGGCTCCCTGCCTTGAAAATACAAGAATTTTTAAACTTCACTCCGCTCAAACAATCTAAAATTCTAAGTATTTTCTGCGAAAGTGTCACCAAGAACTTGTACAGAACTCTCACAATGCTCATTACGTTGTTTAAAATGCAACAGACCCTGTTTATATAAAAACTATATATAATTAAGTATAACATTCTATACATTCAGGAAAACTTTAACTCTTTTTAAAACTCCTTCATCTCCAACCACCACAATCACATCCCCTGCCCTAAACTCAGCATAAGGGCCGGGAGAAAGTATAATGTCCTTGTCTCTTCTGATTGCTATTATGGTAGCGCCGGTATTTTGCCAGAACTTTACGGAAGAAACGGTCTCACCGACCACCATCGAATCTTCCTTGATTTCTATTTCCAGCGGATTATAAGGGCTTATGTTTCTTAAGCGGTCGGAATAATCTATTATTTTTTCAATGGTATTGGCAAGGTTTGAATCAATCTCTTTTTTATCCTCAAATAGCTTGTCTAAATTCATTTTCAAGGATGCTATGGATTCCATATCCTTGAATTTGTCTATAAACTTACAGGCTTCCTCCTGGGAGTTAATGGTAATGCCACTTCCATGGGAAACTGAAACCACATCCATGTCCTGAAGGAGAATTACCGCCCTTCTCACAGTTTCAGGAGACACATTATATTCGCCGGCAAGAGTGGAACGACCGTGAATTTTACAGCCTGCCTGAAAGTCGCCGTTTACAACGCGGCGGGCAATATCCAGTGCTATTTGCTGATACATTGGCTTTTGTGTTATTTCTTCGCCCATTTGCGGCCTCCCCAAAATAATTTACACAATTATAATAACACCACTTGGCTTGTTAGACAATAATATAAACAGTATAAATTATTAATCTACCGATTTCAAGGATTCAACCATGGTTATTTTCTTAAGCTTGAAATACATTACCGTGTTTACCAATGCTGCAAATACTGCTGTGAGAATGGCTGAGTAAATGTAGCTTGGTATTTTTATCTCTCTTCCGAACATAAGGCTTTCTATTTCAGCTGTAAGTATTATAAACTTGTGAAGGAATATGCCAAGTACCAGGCCGGCAAAAATGCCTATGACGGTTAAAATAGCATTCTCTCTGTATACATAGGCGGACACTTCATTATCGTAAAAGCCAAGGACCTTGATGGTGGCAATTTCTCTTAAACGCTCGGTTATATTTATATTTGTAAGGTTGTATAAAACCACAAAGGCTAAAGCTCCTGCAGATGCAATCAAAACTATTATGATAAAATCCAGGCTCTCTACAATATCGCTTAAAGTTGCCATTGTATTGGAGGAAAGGGTTATGGAGCTCACCTCGGAATCCTTAATCAAATCTGTGGATAATGTATTTTCAAATTCCTTTGAGCCATCGGCAATGACGGCTTTAACCTGATTAAACTCTATCTCATCCTCGAAAAGGGAATTGTAAAGCTCCGGGGTCATGTAAATATAATGGAATACGAAGTGCTCTGTTATACCCGTTATTTTTACATACACCTTGTTATCATCTTCATCCGTTAGATATATGGTATCCCCAACAGCTACATTTAAAAGTTTAGCCAGCTTTTCGGTAATAATTACGCCCTTGTCATCAAGCTCTAGCTTTTCCCCCGTTGTTCTCACCCGGAAGGTTATGAAATCCTGAAGCTTCGTGGTATTTTTTGAAACTATTAAGGATGCAGCTTTTTCGGTTAATTCAGTTCCGGCATCCACATTTTGTTCATTCAAAAGTATATAATCTGTTATACGGTTATCCTTTGCAATATCAGTCAATATTTCCGGAGTTTCGTCGGTCTTATAGCTCTCCTTAAGGTTGACGGATAAATCGTAGTGATAAATCTCCCCATATTGTTTTTGAGATATGGACAGAATAGAATCCCTTAAGCCATATCCGGTTACCAGCAGGGCGGTACAGCCGCTTATACCTATTACCGTCATAAAAAAACGCTTTTTATACCTGAACATATTTCTGGCGGTTATTTTATGGGTAAAATTAAACCTGGACCATATAAAAGTAATTCTCTCCAGCAATATCCTTTTTCCTGCCTTGGGCGCTTTAGGCCTCATAAGAAGAGCAGGTGTCATTAAAAGCTCTTTGTTGCAGGAAAAAAAGGCTGCCAGTGTAGTCGTCAATACGGCGGCTGCCATGGATAATGCGGCATATTCCACATTGAACTCCGTAATAATGGGAGGCAATGAGTACATGGCGCCATAGGCATTGAAAATTATTGTAGGGAACAGGTTAAAGCCCACTAAAAGCCCCAATATGCTGCCGCCTATGCTGGCAACGGCGGCATATAGAAGGTATTTTGAAGCTATGGACAGTTTATTGTAGCCTAAAGCTTTAAGTGTTCCTATATATGTCCTTTGTTCATCTATCATCCTGGTCATGGTAGTTAAACAAACCAGTGCGGCAATGAGGAAAAAGAACACGGGAAATACTGCAGCAATTGCATCCATTCTGTCTGCGGCGCTGCCGTATTCGGCAAATCCGGGGTTGGTGTCCCTATCCAGTACATACCATTCCGGTTCCTCCATCTCCTCCAATTCTTCCTCAGCAGTTTTTATTTGCTGGTTGGCCTGGTGGAATTTTATATCAGATAACTTTTTCCCAGCCTTTATGTCAAGATTACCTCTTATGATGTCTTCAATTGAATTATCAATCATAGTTCTATTGCTTATAAAATCATCCAGTATGCTTTTTTTATAAGCTTCAAGTCCCCTTTTTTCACTTTCAAGCCGCTGCCTCGAGACTTCAAGGCTGGCTTTTGCTGCATTAAGCTGTGACTCCATAGCCTTATATTGCTGAAGTTCGGTTTCTGATGCCCGCTTCATTGCAGAATTTATACTTTGAAGGTTTTTATTCAGTTCCCTTTCATTTTCTTCTAATTTTCTGAAGCCATCGTTTATGCTGTCTTCGGCTGCTCTCATGGTATTGTAAAATTCATCCTCGCCGGATGAAAGGGACATGTTTGCGCTTATAATTTGAAGCTTTGATTCCAAAAGGGCAAGGTCGGCAGTATTTATTTCTTTATTTTGCTTTCTTTGTGTCATATCCAGCTGCCATTTTTGATTGTTAAGCTCTTTATAAGCATAATAAAGAATTTCATCATTACGTTTTTTTACCCTGTCTTCCCCTACATCCTCTAATGCTTCCTTCACAGGGTCGACAATTGTTTCATATATATCATCATAGCTTTGTGCATCCCTGGCGCCCTTTACGGTTACAAAAACATCGGTGTAAAGCGGCAGCCTGAAATTATTCTGAGGTACCAGTATAAAGCAGTGTACTTTGCCGTTTCCAATAGAACTTGTTCCTCTCTCAAAGGAAATGTAATAAGGCGATTCCACGATGCCCGTTATGGTATATTCGCTTACTTTAAGGCTCTGGCTAATGTTCCAGTCCGTTCCCGATTCCAGCTTAATTTTAGAGCCTATGTTTAGGTTGGGACTTATATTCTCGCTTTCTATTACGCATTCATTTTCCTTTTGCGGAAACCTTCCGGATATAAGCCTTACCCTGTTTATATATGATTCGTCAGGATTATACAGCTTATTCATAGGCAGGGACAATACTTTAAATACCACATCTTTTTTCTGGATGCTAACTATTGCATCCATGGAATAGGTGGGGAAAACTCCTTCTACTCCGGATGTGCTTTTAACGGCTTTCACATCCTCGTCATTAAACCCTATAGTTGATACAAGCCTTATATCCATAAGCCTGTATTCATCAAAATAGGTATCGGCAGTGATTTTCATGTCCGGACAGGCAGCCTTGATTCCCGCAAAAAAAGAAACACCCAGGGCAACAATGGCAAAAATGGAGAGAAACCTGGAAAAGGTCTTTTGTATCTCTCTCAATGTATCCTTGAGCAGAGCATTTTTCATAGCTACCATTCAATCCTTTCCACAGGCATAGGATGTTCATTTACAGATATATCATCCACTTTACCGTTTTTAACTTTTATAACCCTATCAGCCATAGGGGAAATGGCAAGATTGTGAGTTATGACAACGACAGTCATGCCTAAATCACGGCAGGTATCCTGTAAAAGTTTTAATATGGATTTACCCGTATTATAATCCAATGCCCCGGTTGGTTCGTCGCATAACAGCAGTTTGGGGTTTTTGGCAAGGGCCCTTGCTATGGCAACCCTTTGCTGTTCGCCGCCGGATAATTGGGCGGGAAAGTTGTTTGCTCTGTCCTTTAAACCTACCTGTTCTAAAACTTCTGCCGGGTCGAAGGGATTATCGCATATCTGAGTGGCAAGTTCCACGTTTTCAACGGCAGTAAGGTTTTGCACCAGATTGTAAAACTGAAAAACAAAGCCAATGTCATGTCTCCTGTAGGTTGTCAGCTGCTTTGAATTATAGTCTCCTATGTTTCGCCCGTCCACAATAACCTGTCCGCTTGTTAATGTGTCCATACCGCCTAAAATGTTTAATACCGTGCTTTTGCCGGCACCGCTGGGTCCTACCACAACTACGAATTCGCCTTTGTCTATGGAAAAGGAAACGTCATCTAAAGCTTTGATTTCCACTTCCCCCATCTGATATATTTTTTTTACATTTATAACCTCTATATATTTTTGCAAATGTACCCCTTCTTTTTGCTCGATATTTTCAATGAATTGTATTGATATATAATATGTAATCTTTTTATATATCTTTAATTTTAGTTAATTATCATTGAATAATCAATGTTGAATTGGCGGCAGACATTGCGGTACTATTGACATGGATAATTCTTTTAAAAGCGAGGAGGGCGAGGGTTGAAAAAAAGAAATTTTCTTATACTGTTCTTTTTAATAATTTGTTTGACCTTTGGGCTGTATTATTACAATATAAATTCAAAGGAAGTCAGGGGAGTGGAAATTATTAACCTTGACAAAAACAATAAAAAATTATTGTTTTACGGTTCAAATCATTCAAACGATATAGACAGCCCCATGTTTAAAGACATAGAAAAGAATTTCAACAGAATTAAACCGCAGGTTGTTCTGGTAGAAGGGGATTTTAATGCAATAAAATATGCTGATATGTATGAAGCAATAGAAAAGGGAGAAAGCGCATATGTTTCATATCTGGCTCAGCAAAAGGATATACCGTTACAAAGTGTGGAGCCTTCAATGAGAAGACAATATGATATCCTTCTTGAAAAATACAGCAAAGAGGACGTTCTGTTAATGTATGTTCTAAGGCAGCTTTATCAGTTCCAAAGAGAAAGTTCTGTTCAAAATATGGATTTTGAACAGAAGCTCGAAAGATATCTGGATGTTATGGCAAATCAGGGTTTTCCTTTTAGTTCTGAAGAAATTCTGTTAAAGAAAGTACTCGCTTTATTGAAAGAACATCTGAATGCAGATATTGACAGCAGCAATTGGATGGATATTAATTATTATGATTTGATTTATAGAAGTGGCACCAAGCTCAATAGAATATATAGTGAGGTTCTGAATATCAGAAATCAACATCTGCTGTCTGTCATAGAGGATAGCTTGAACAAATATGACAGAGTGTTTGTTATAATGGGAGCAGACCATGTAAAAACACAAAGAAAAAATATCGAGAATATTTTTTTAATACAGCAGGATAAAACTAAATATTAGTCATATTACAGGAAATATCCTTATCTGCATTTATATAGCAGCTCTTCTTCATTGATTTGCATTTTTTCTTTATCTGTGCAGCCAGCTCGGATATTTCATGAGAGTTCATAAATTGCCCTCCTTTATTGGTTATCACGGCAATTGAAACGGACATTAAAGGAAAATTTTCTAAGACCCCATATCTGTTAATTGCGGTTATAAATCCCTTTGCAAGGTCTTTTTCATTATAATAATGAGTTATTGCTTCATCAAAATTCTTAATGATATTACTGCAAATTTCTTCTGTTCTTTGAAATGAGTTTAAGCAAACTATAAAATCATCACCGCCTATATGCCCTAAAAAGCGATCTCGGGAGGGTACATCACTTAAATTTTCTTCAATTATTTTAGCCGTATGCTTTAATATATCGTCTCCGCTCTCAAAGCCGTAAATATCATTATATGCTTTGAAATCGTTCAAATCCAGGTAAAGAACAGAAAAGTCTCCCTCTGAATCTATGAGTTCTTTAATCTTTTTTTCTATAAGTATATTCCCCGGAAGACCGGTTAAGGGGTTTAAGTGCCTTGCATATATAAGCTCGATGTTGGTTGTCTGTTCAAGAAGCCTTTTTACAGTAGTTATACCGCAGTATTTATTATCCTTTGTGATGATAATATAATCATAAATATTTTCTTCTTTCCTTGCCATAGCAGCTCTTGATACCATAGATAAGGAATCATTATAATCAACAATAAGGGCATTTTTGTCCATAAGGAGCTTTATAGGCCTGTTCATATAAATTGCAACTCCGTATTGAGTGGCAAGGCGTTCATTAAATTTAGATTTCATGATAAGACCTAAAGGCTCCTGATTTTTATTTACGACGGCTATGCCCTGAAGGTTATCGTCCTCGAATTTTTCTTTGACGTCCTTGCACAGGGTATCAGGCAATATAGAGGAATCATAGCGGATTATATTCCCCACTATTTCTGTTTCAGAATTGTTGAAGTACTTGGAAGATTTTCTTCTGTTGGCATTTGCTATATGCTCTTTTAGGGATTGGGGAAGCTCTGCAAATTTTTTGCAGGGCTTATGAAGATAAAAGCCCTGACCGTAAGGTATACCGATATTTATGAGGGTATTTAATTCATCCAAGGTTTCAATGCCTTCTGCGATTATTTTCATATTTGTAACCTGGGAAAAATCCAAAAAACTAATTAAAAGAGACTGCTTGAAGCTGTCTTTATCAATATTTCTAATTAAGTCCATGTCTATTTTTATGTACTGAGGATGAGTTTCTGCTAAAAGCTTCAGTCCCGAATAGCCTGCACCGGTGTCATCAATGGCTATCTTATAACCCTGCTCAACATAGTTTTCCAGAAGCATGCGGAAAGTTTTATAGTCCTCTATGGCGGTTTTTTCGGTTATTTCAAAGATTATATTGTTTGGGTCTATGTTATTGTTTAAAAGAAAATCCTGAGTGAAGCCTCTTTTAAAATTTTCATCCTTGATAACGCCAGGGTCTACATTTAAAAAAAGCTTTTTTTCGGAAGGCATTGTTTGTGCATTATTAACTGCTTTGATTCTGCACAATAGCTCTAATTCCCAGGTCATGTTATATTTGTGGGCTATTTCAAACATGGTATCCGGATTTTCTAGAATTGAGCCTATTTTACCCCGGGATAAAGCCTCATAGCCTATTACATGACCATCGGTCAATGAAACAATAGGCTGAAAATGCGTATGCACTTCTTTTGCAGCAAGCATATTCTTCAGCTCCAAATAATAAATTTCATCATCTGATATGCTCATATAAACCATCCTTTGTTATTAGTATTCCTCAAAATTGCAGTGTGATTTTAATTATGGAATATCTTTGTCACAGGGGCATTAAAGAGCTGTTAATTTGAGGTTAAAAGTCTTTGTTATATGCAATTAATCAAGACTTAATATGCCTTTAACATTATTATGTTAATATGTATTTGAAACCAATAAGGCTAAATATCATAAAAACAGGAGGTATGCATGTATTTAATAGATTACCATATGCATTCAAAGCATTCAACGGATGGAAATGATACAATATCTAGGCTGTGCGAAAATGCCATTAAAAAAGGCCTGGATGAAATAGCTATAACCGACCATTTCGAACCCTCAGCCAAAAATATAAGCTACAGAGAATATAAACCCAATGCTTACTGGAAGGATGTTTTAGCGGCAAGGGATAAATTCAAAGGAAAGCTTAATATAAAAATGGGTGTGGAATTAGGTCAGCCTCACCAGTTTAAAGAGACATCGGAGCTCTTATTAAAATCACTGCCTTATGATTATGTAATAGGTTCGGCCCATAAATTCCCTGATGGCACTGATGTCAGTGAACTTAACTTTGATAAAATCAATCTCGATGATTTATATGTTGATTATCTTAAAGAGCTAAAAGCGCTGGCAGACTGGGGTCAATTGGACTGCGTAGGGCATCTGGATTTGATAAAAAGATATGGCGCAAACCACTTTAAAACAAGGATTACACTTATGAACAAGCCTGAACTTTTAAGGGATGTTTTAAAGACATTGATTGAGAAGGGGAGGGGGCTGGAGATAAATACTTCCGGATTAAGGCAGGCTCCAAAGGAAACCATGCCGGGAATAGACGTTCTTAAGCTTTACAGGGAATTAGGGGGAGAAATACTGACCATAGGCTCAGATGCCCATTTTGCCTGTGATGTGGGAAAAGGGGTTATAGATGCCGTAAATCTTGCTCATGAAGCCGGGTTTAACTATATAACGGTATTTGAAAACAGAAGGCCTCAATGGAAAAAGATAATTGATAAAAAATGCAGCCAAAAAATATCAGTATAATTTAAGCCATAAAAATAAGCCCCGAAAATTCACGGAGCTTTTTATTTTTGCATAAACATAGATTCCTGGGGCTGCTGGCAACTATAGCATGTGGGATTCTTATTTTTGCATAAATAAAAAACAGGTTATGGTACGTATATTATGCTGCGTCAATATCCAACCTGTTTAATGATCTTGTTAATATGAAATTGCATACGGTATAGCTTGCTTCAAGAGCGTAATTTATATCCTTAAGATGAGATTTGTCCTCCATATTATAGTTTTTAAGCTTATTCTCCAAATAATCGATGAAATTATCCTTGTATATGGTGTGGGACAGGGTGTCTGCAGGGATTGTGATGCTGTTTTTCAGTTTGCCGATTTGGGATTTAAGGTCTGCTTCATAAAAGAAGTGTCTGATTTTATCTTTTTTGTATATATCATCATTATGGGCATAACAGAAATAATCAGAAACGTAATGGACTATTATTCCCAGCCTTTTGGAGTAATCCGAAGCTTTTGCTTCATGGTTCTGGAACAATACTTTTGATAATTTTAAAGCCTCACCTGTTATGAAGTCCATACTTTCATCCATATAGTGGCCTATGGATAAATACTTGGGGGAAAAATCCGGTATAATGCTGCCAAATCTGAAAGCTGCATTATTCAGCAATATTTGCTTTTCTTCTCTGAGCTTTTTTGAAATCATATCGGCAATGTATGCATGGGTGTGTGAAAACATAACAATTCCTCCTAATATTATTTCTAGAATATAATCTAACAAAATCACATTAATTTTATGTATTAAGCAGGTTAAATCAGGTTAATTCAGCGTGAAATATTAAATTTTATTATAATTTTTCTTCAAAAAATATATTTATATATTGGGCAGAAATATATTTTTTATTTAAAAATTGCCATATAAGGTATAGAATATAAGAAATGAGTTATTATCTATAAGGACTTATGTTTTTTACAGAATGATTTAAATAAGATTAAAAAAATTTTTTTATATTTAGCTCTAAGGAGGAGAAAAAATGCAATACAGGAAATTTGGTAAATTGGACTGGGAAGCATCCGCCCTGGGTTTCGGATGTATGAGGCTGCCTACATTGGACGGAAGAAATGAAAGCGTCGATGAAGAAGAGGCCATAAAAATGATACGCCATGCCATTGATAATGGGGTAAATTATGTGGATACAGCATACTTTTATCATGGCGCAGGCTGGGTTCACGGAAAAAGTGAAGTGGTCTTAGGAAAAGCACTGAAGGATGGTTACAGGGAAAAAGTCAAAGTGGCTACAAAATCCCCTGTCAGAATTATAAAAGAAGAAGGCGATTTTGACAGATTTTTAGATGAGCAATTAAAGGCGCTTGATATAGACTACATTGATTTCTATCTTTTACACGGCCTTTCGAAGCATAGCTTTAAAACAGTCAAGGATTTAAAGCTCATTGAAAAAGCAGAGGCCGCAATATCGGACGGAAGGATTAAACACTTAGGCTTTTCATTCCATGATGACTATGATACCTTTGAAGAAATAATAAATTACTATGATGGATGGACCTTCTGCCAGATACAATATAATTATATGGATGTTGATAATCAGGCAGGAATGAAAGGCTTGAAGCTGGCTGCCTCAAAGGGCATAGCCGTCGTACTTATGGAACCTTTACTCGGAGGAAAGCTGGCAAATCCCCCTAAAACAGTAAAGGATTTGTTCGCATCACACAGCAAGCAGAAAACTCCAGCCGACTGGGCATTACAGTGGCTATGGAACCAGCCTGAGGTTACTGTCATATTAAGCGGTATGACTACCATGGGGCAAGTGATAGAGAATCTAAAATCAGCAGATTCCTCCGGAGCAAATTCATTGAGCAGCGAAGATTTAAAGCTCATTGACAAGGTCAGGGAAGAATATTCACAAAGAACATTAATCCCGTGCACCGGCTGCAGCTATTGTGTTCCATGTCCAAATGATGTGGAAATACCGAGGAACTTCAAAACATATAATGAAGGATATATGTATGATGATCTATCGGGTGCCCGCGGTACATACGTAAGGTTTCTAGGTGAAGAAAACCGGGCAGGCGCATGTATACAGTGCGGTGTCTGTGAAGAAAAATGTCCGCAGAAGATAGAGATAAGCCAATGGATGCCAAAGGTTCATGAGGTGTTGGGTTTAGGAAAAGAATATTAAAAAAGTAAAGATTCACTCCAGGAATAAATTAATCAGTTTATCCCTGGAGTGAATTATATATTGCTAAGTTTGAAACATAGGAAGGAGATTAGTTATGGATAAGTTCAGACTGGGGCGTACCAATTTGATGGTATCCAAAAGCGGATTCGGAGCGCTTCCCATACAGAGAATTTCATTTGCGGATGCAAAAATTATTTTAAGAAAAGCCTATGATAACGGAGTTAATTTTTTCGATACTGCAAGGGGATATTCAGACAGTGAGGAGAAAATCGGCCATGCTCTGTCAGATGTCAGAAAGGATATAATAATAGCCAGCAAAAGCCCGGCAGAAAATAAAAAGGACTTGCTTCAAGATATAGAAATCAGCTTGAAGATGTTAAAAACTGACTATATAGATATACTTCAGCTTCATAATCCCAAAGATATCCCTGACCCCGATGATCCCGACAGCTTATACGGCGGGCTTTTGGAAGCAAAGAAAAAGGGAATGATACGTTTTTTAGGTTTTACCAATCACAGGATAGAGATAGCAATAGAAGCTGCAAGATCAGGAAAATATGACACTATCCAGTTCCCTTTAAATTCTTTATCTACCAATAAGGATTTGACAATTATTGAAGCCTGCAAGGAGATGGATTTGGGGGTTATTGCCATGAAAGGCTTATCAGGCGGCCTGATAACAAACGTGGCTTCCACATTTGCATTTTTGAGGCAGTTTGATAATGTTGTTCCCATTTGGGGGATCCAGAGGTTGAGCGAGTTGGAGCAATTTATTGAATTTGAAAAAAATCCTCCTGTTCTGGACGAAAACATGATGAAGGTTATAGAAAAGGACCGTTTGGAATTGGCGGGGGAATTCTGCAGGGGGTGCGGCTACTGTATGCCATGTCCTGCTGGAATTGAGATAAACAACTCCGCTAGGATGTCACTCCTTTTAAAGAGAGCTCCTTTCGAGCGGTATCTTGAGGATGACTGGAAAGAAAAAATGGAGCTTATCAATGACTGTATAGACTGCGGCAACTGCAAAAGCCACTGTCCCTATGAAATTGACACTCCCAATCTTTTAAAGAAAGAGCTTAAAAAATATCTGGAGTTTTACAGTGCACACAAAAATGCATAACAGAAGCAAAAGAGCCATTTGCAAATTGCAAATGGCTTCTTAATAGATTGGGGCTGTCGCATTTGAAACACTGCATTGCTGTGCTTGAGTTCTTCAAGTTCTAAGGTGCCCTGCCTTGAAAATACAATAATTTTTAAACTTCCTTCGTTCAAACAATCTAAAATTCTAGGTATCTTCGGCAGAGCCACCAAGAGCTTTTAAAGAACTCTCACAATGCTCATTCATGTTGTTCCAAATGCAACAGCCCCTTCCATCTATATAATGCTGTTCAATGTCTGAGTTATGTCATAGAATACCTGCTCTTCTTCCTGCTCGCCGTTGATCTTTACAAGATTGCCCTTTTTGGAGTAAAAATCAATAAGAGGATAAGTCTGTTCCCCATATACCTTGAGCCGTTTTGCTACAGTCTCTTCGGTATCATCTGCTCTGGTATAAAGCTCACCGCCGCATTTATCGCATTTGCCTGCTTCTGCCGGATTTTTGAAATATAAATTAAAGACTTCGCCGCAGCTTTTGCATACCTGTCTGCCGGTTATTCTCTTTATTATGGTATCATCATTAACATCTAAACTTATCACTACATTCAGGCTTTTTCCAAGCTCGTTGAGCCTTTTATCCAAAGCTTCGGCCTGCACAGTTGTTCTTGGAAATCCGTCCAGCATGAATCCTATCTGGCAGTCGTCCTCCATAAGACGGCTTTCAACAATTCTTAATGTAAGCTCATCGGGAACTAAAAGCCCTTGATCCATGTATTTTTTTGCTTCCATTCCTATTTCTGTTTGTCTTTGTATGTTGCTCCTGAAAATATCTCCCGTTGAAATATGGGGTATATTATATTTTTGCTGGATTCTTGCTGCCTGGGTGCCTTTTCCGGATCCAGGTGCGCCTAATAATATTATTCTCATCTCTGCTCCTCCGAAAAATTTAGTATGTAATTCTGATTTCGAGTTTTAAAGAATAAAAGCAGCATATAGCTTGTACATTAGAAAACTTTATAAAAAAGATTATTAGTTCATAAAATACCATAAAAGCTATATTATTACCCTGATTCTTTATATATTAGTATAACACAAATATATGCATTTTAAAATATACAGAAATAATAAAAGAACATTTAATAAGATGTAAAATACAAAAATAAATCAAATTTTTGTATTTTTTGGTTTAAATGTACAATAATAATATATCTATTTTTTATTAGTTTTTGAAGAGAATATTGAGATGCCTTGATTGAGCTTAGGAATAACAGCAATCAATAGGTTTGACACAAAATAAAAATAATGCTAAACTGCAAGTAAATATATGAAATATAAGAAAATAACGGTTTTTTAGGAGGGTGTTTAAATTGATAATCATTGGTGAAAAAATCAACGGTACCATACCCAGCGTTAAAAATGCCATCGAACAGAAAGATGAGGCTTTTATCCGGGATTTGGCTGTAAGGCAAGCAGAAGCAGGTGCTAATTTTATAGATGTGTGCGCCAGCACTGCACCGGACATAGAAGTTGAGACTTTAAAATGGCTTATGGACATAGTTCAAAATGCGGTAGACAAGCCTGTTTGCATAGACAGCCCCAACCCAAGGGTAATTGAAGCGGTATTTA
>NZ_LKET01000013.1 GCF_001317355.1 Oxobacter pfennigii | reverse complement strand
ACAATTGACGCCAGTCCGTTTATGGATTTGCGCATATCCGTATATCCACAGACGATGTAAATCCCCTGCGCCTTTGTTATATCACCTATCATATCCGCATCAGTACCTTCAGTGTGCGTTCAATAATTGAATCTGATGCACAGTCCTGTATTTCAAGTACAATTCCATTTGCCCTTAGTATTATGGCCGTTCCGGAACCACTGCTCCCGCATATACACTGTGGCGGAACCATCGGAACAATCTTAGAAAGCTGCGGTTCATCTGTCAATGCCTTTTCCCGGGCTGCTGCAAGTTTTACTTTCCGGAGCCAGTAATAGTAGCTATCTCTTGAAATGTTATTTTCGGCGCACCACTCGTTAACCTGTTTGCCGCTGTTAATTCGTTCCCGAATAATGATTGCCCATTGTTCTATGCGGTATTTGTCAGTCAGTTTTTTCGCTTCGCTCATAAGAACCCCCTAATTCTCACTTTTTCCACTAATGTGTGAAAAGTGCAAAAAGTATGTTATTGAGATTCTCACATAAACTGTCATATTGATTCAAGGCACTATTTTATCAAGCGCTTACGTTGTAACATACCAGATAGCTTGGTTTTTATCATTGTCATATACCAGATAGTTTTTACCATCAAGTGACCCGTGCTTAATCGCAGTTGTATTTGCTTATTGGGTTGTCAATCCTATAGCCGCACCTTTGTATGTAGCAGAACCATTTATTTTGGTACCATTAGCAGTCGTTATCTACCTTATTTGATTATATCCTGTAATGTAAGCACACTTTACACATTTATAAGTGTTTAATGTAATATAAAAGTGTAACAAAACGCAGTACAAAAGTGTAACGGCCTGTGATGCAAAAAGTCCATTGTAACACCCCTCAAATTAAGTTATCCTTTAGTTTGTCTGACGAACTGAAGGAGGAACAGAGAGGATGTTATCAATGGACGATATTAAGTATATCAGAAGAATGCATGATGTGGAAGGATGCTCTATCTGCGAAATCATGCGACGCTCCGGTTATCATTACGAAACCGTTAAGAAATACCTGGATATGGAGGATTTTAACGATCCTCCAAAACCGCCTAAAGAATTACCATCTCTGCTTGATCCCCTCAAGCCTGTCATTGACAAGTGGCTTGAGGATGATCTGAAGGCTCCACGCAAGCAACGGCATACAGCAAAGCGTGTGTATGACCGGCTGCGGGAAGAACATCCGGGTCAACTGGAAGTAAAACTGCGTACAGTTCAATACTACGTATCAATGAAGAGGAAGGAACTATGCTGTCAATTTTCAAAATAAACTAGGAAGTTTTTCTCACATTGTAATCGGAAGTAAAGGTCCACTTTTATCAAATTAAAATAGACGTACAAAATTAAATTAGGAAATTTCTCAATTTGTACTGGGAATA
>NZ_LKET01000012.1 GCF_001317355.1 Oxobacter pfennigii | reverse complement strand
ACATAAAGATTTAATGTCGCGCTGATTAGAGTATTGCCAGGAGGTATAGCTCCGGTTAAATCAAATTTCAGAAGGCTTCTGTAAGCATCTGGAAGGCCATCGAATTGCAAATATTCACCGATAAATAATACAGGTACGCTGGCGAAATTGCTGGTAGGAAAATATTCTGCTATATAAACATCATCAGTAGGTGTGATAGAGATAATTGGCATTCAGTTTCCTCCTTTACATAAAACTAACTGTCATATAATAGCACATATAGTCACTATTCACTTTATCTATATGCTAACTTGTATACTTCGTTGATTAATATATACAATTTTCTACAATGATGATTAAATATAAATCGAATAAAAAAATTTGGACATGTTGACTATATTTTTTATTATGACAAAATGCAGATATAAACAAAAAGGTGAAAAGAATGGATAAAAGCAATATCAAAATAAAGCTTAGAACCATCGTGCTGGATTGTGAGGACGCAAAAGAGTTGTCGGATTTTTATTCAAAGCTTCTAGGCTGGGGAAGACTGGGTATTGATGAGAGATCCTGCATGCGGAACAGGATTAATGGAATATAGGCAACATCTTTTAGATCAGACTTCATAAAAATGACGCCAACCACAATTGGTGGTGAGGGCATCAATGTTAGGCTCCAAGGCATCATACACATAAGGCAATTGAATCTGTGTTCATACATGAAAATTTCCTCCTCTCACTTGAACTTTTATCAAGTTAAGGTGTAAAATAAATCACAAAAGGTAGCTAGCTTATTCTAACTACCTTTTGTGATTTATTTTATCATAGAAGGTAAAGTCAAGTATCGTCCTATATATCTTAAAGCAACGGTATACTTTTCCATATGCTTATGCCCTTTGTAAGATTAGCTTATCTTTGACCAGTCTATGTATTCTTCCAGCTTTTTTACTATATTTTCAAGATAGAGTTGGTCTGTTTCATCAAATCTTTCCAGACTTGGGCTGTCTATGTCCAGTACCCCCACAACTGCATCATTTTTTATTATAGGCACTACGATTTCTGAGTTTGAAGCGCTGTCACAGGCTATATGGCCGGGAAATTTATGAACATCCAATACCCTGCAGGTTTCTTTTTCCCTTGCGGCGGTACCACAGACGCCTTTTCCCATTTCTATTCTGGTACAGGCAACTTTCCCCTGGAAAGGCCCTAAGACAAGCATTCCTTCCTTGTATAAATAAAAACCTGCCCAGTTTACATGTGGAAGGTTTTGGTAAAGAAGGGCAGAAGTATTGGAAAGAGACGCCAGCCAGTCCTTTTCATCTGACATTAATCCCTCAAATTGTAAAAGAAGCTCCCTATAAAATGAATTTTTATCTGAAGCTTCTATTTTATCATTTCCATGCATATGAATTCCTCCGATACATTGTTCTCTTCATTCAATAATATAGCATTTATGGATTTACTACAATGTATTTAAGAATTTTATTTAAGGATGGCAAATTCATAATCCTTTGATTTAAGGTATTCTATAATTCCGGGCAGTGCATCTGCCGTTGTCTGCTTTGTAGCTGAATCATGCATGAGGATTATTATATCCTCTCTGTTCTCTGATGTATCAATAAGCCTTTGCAATTGTCTCTGAGGTCCTATGGAGGAGGATTCTCCGTCTCCCGTTATGGTATTCCAGTCGATAGAAACATATCCATATTCATCCAGTACTTTCATAAAGGTTTTTTTCTTTGGCTCGAAAGAGCCGCCGGGAAATCTGAACAATCTGGTTTTAAAGTCTTCTCCCAGCACTTCCTTTAAAACATCCTCTGACATATCAACTTCATCTCTGAAGCTTTTTTCGTCTGCATACACCTTTTTGTAATTATGTGAATACGTATGAACGCCAATAGCATGTCCCGCATCTTTGATGCCCTTTAAAACCTCTGTGTTTTTAACACCAAGGAAGCCCAATACAAAAAAAGTAGCATGAACATCATATTCATCCAAAATTTTAAGAATCTGAGGAGTGATATTGTTTGACGGCCCGTCATCAAAGGTCAGAAAGACTACCTTCTTTCCGTCATTTAAAAGAGCATTTTCCACGTCTATCCTTAATATATCATCTTCTATTTCCGCTGCCTGTGCGGCATCCGCATTTATAAAATTAACCAATTGGCCGCTGTTATCCACATTTGTGCCATATTCTAAATCGGCATCCGAAATATTAGCAAAAACTTTGGTACTTGTTTTGCCGGAGGTTTCATCACTGACAAAAATTTCTTTAGAATCTCCTGATGTGCTGTATGTATTTATAGGTTTGTTTTCCGTAATTTTATTATCCGCTGAATTATTCATCATTCCCATAGCCAGCGCGCTGGTGGCTGAGAATATAATGACAGCCAGGACTGTAAAGACAATCTTTCCTCGCCTTGTAAGCCTGTATTTGTACATGAAATCTCACCTCTGTGCCGCACAAATTGCCAATAACTTGTCCAATTATAGATTAGGGTTCATAAAATGCAATATGTTGTTTATTCTCTCGGTTTCGTATCTTACTATTGCTCCTTGTTCTTCCTGGAGCTTTTTCATGGCATCTATTGCTTTTTTATAATTGCTTATCTTTTCATTCAGTTTTCTTATTTCGTTTTCACAGCTCAATACGGTATCGTTAGTATCTCTGGTAAAGGACTCAGAAAACTCCTTCATGCATCTTAATTTATCATTACCGTCCGCCATAAGGCTCTCTACGCTCACACCTGAGGACATAACGATATTTAGCATGGATTCTCTTTTAACATCTATAGGAAGATAATCCGGCAATGCTTTTAAAAAGCTTTCTATTATAAATAAGGAATTAATTCCCTGAGTTTTGATGTTGTAGCTTTTATATATATCTTCCGCCCTGTAAAGCTTTTTACTTTTCATTGCATTTGTCGGGTCTTCATTTTCTCCCTGGGATTGAGATATAACCGTAGTCCTTGCTGTGCTCTGTTGTTCCTTGACCAATTTCATCTTCTCCACTGCTGCCATAAGTTCCTGATCTTCTTCCTTTATATCGGGGGTATCCTGTACTTCTACTTTTTCGACAAGTCCAAACTTTTCAAGCAAAGATTTCTTTTCCTTCACAATAACACTCCCTTAATCAAAATTATTGAAATTACCCGCATGCAGCCTATATTATCAGCTCTTGCACATTTTTCCATAATTCTTATATTAACATATTTTTTTGATGAAATAAATAGAAAATAGGCAGATGGTCAATGGCCTTCTGCTACAAAACACAGTAGTAAATATTTTAATATTTTTTTAAATTTATATAAACTTATTATTAATTCTATCATAAATAATACCATAGTTTCCCTATTCGGTCAATTATCTCTATAATCTGACATAAATGTCAAAATACCTGAATGTTTATTTTTTATATGTAAAACAGTATAATATAATAGAAGTTATAAACTTTCATTTTTAAATTTAGTGGAGGAACAGTCCTTGAAAAAAGTTTATTTGGATAATGCGGCAACTACATATCCCAAGCCTTCCTCCGTGGTGGATTCCATGGTGGATTTCATGACAAATTCAGGCGCAAATCCCGGCCGTGGAGGTTATGAGCTTTCACTGCAATCCGGAAGACTTGTATTGGAAACCAGAAGGCTCATAAACAGTTTATTTAAGGGACCGGGACCCGACAATGTAGTTTTTACTCAAAATATAACAGCTTCTTTGAACATGGCTATGAGGGGCATGTTTAAAAAAGGCTGGCATATAATCACAACCTCCATGGAGCACAACAGCGTCATTCGCCCTCTCCGCTCCCTTGAAGACATGGGGCTTATATCCCTCAGCATAGTAAATTGTAAAGCTGACGGCACTTTGGATGTTAAAGATATTGAAGAAGCCATAATAAAAGATACAAAAGCTGTTGTTATGACTCACGCTTCAAATCTTACCGGTACCATTCTTCCTATTGAAGAGGTGGGACATATATGCACAAAATATGATTTATACTTTATAGTTGACAGCGCCCAGACAGCAGGAACTATTGATATAGATATGAAAAAATGCAATATAGACATCCTGGCTTTTACAGGACACAAAGGCTTGTTAGGCCCTCAGGGCACAGGAGGATTTATAATTAATGAACGGGCAAACGAAACTACATCTCCCATATTTTCGGGAGGCACCGGAAGCCGTTCCCATATAGATACGCAGCCGGATTTCCTTCCGGATAAATTCGAGAGCGGAACATTAAACACCGCAGGAATTGCGGGCTTGAAGGCAGGTATTGAATTTATTTTTAACATTGGCATGGACAACATAAGAAAGCATGAAAACATGCTTTTAAAGGCTCTTTATGAAGGTTTATCGGAAATTGAGGGCATGTGCATATACGGTCCTATGGATTATAACAAGCAGACCAACACTCTGGCGGTGAACATAAAGGACATGGACCCATCGGACATAGCCTTTAATCTTGACAACAAATATGGGATAATGGTAAGGTCTGGGCTTCACTGCACCCCTTACGGTCATAGGACCATCGGAACCTACCCTTTAGGGTCTGTAAGATTCAGCATAGGCTATTTCAATACCATGGAAGATATCGGATACACCGTTAACGCAATGAAGGAAATAGAAAAAGAGCGGTAAACTAAAAATGGAAGGCCGAAGGCTTTCCATTTTTTATAGAGGTAAGGGGACCTAAGTTGGGGACATTTCTTTAGAAGTGTCCCCTTTCCTTAAACTAAAGTGTCCCCAACCTGGTTAAAACGTTCCGTTGCCGGTGCCGGTGGTAGGCACGTTTATTATTACGTCTCTTTCAACCTTTACCTGTACATCTATACAGTCTTTTTCAACGATGGACCTTATACATGCCAGTTCAGGGCATCGAAGGTTAGGTAATTCAACTGAATCTACGTTGGTATTTAATACGACAACTCTTGCTCCCCTTATTGATTCAGGCAAATCTATGCACATTGCAAAGGGCACTTCTACAGTAATAGCCCTTAAATTACTCAAGGTTATTCTTGAAATATTGCCGCTTGTGGGTATAACAGATCTGTCACATACCTCAAAGGGTATTTTCTTTATAAGCCTTCCATTTATAAAAACCTTGCCTCTTGCAGCAACTAATGCGTCAAAAACAAGTCTTCTTTCTATGAGGTCGAATAATATAGAAAATCCCGGCGGAACAACGGGTATGCAAACCTCTACAAATGCCCTGCCGTCTCCGATTCCCAAAACCTCGGGAACCTCTATGGTTCTTACTCCGTTACCGGCACTGACACCTAAAACACCATTTCCATTACCGTTTGTAGGGCAGCAATCAGCGCCTAGGCCCCCTATATTAGCACCGAGAACATCATTATTTGTGGTACAGCAGTTTGAACCTGCAGCTCCTGCTTGCTGGACGTTCCCGTTATTTGCCATGCTGTTTACTAAATAATCATCCAATCTCATTAAATTTCACCCCCTTAGTCTTCCTATTACAGAGTATGCAAATATAGACAGCATGTTACATCATTTTTTCCGGGCGCTCTTCTTTTTAACCATCTTTAATCTGAAGAAATCCTCCCTTTCTTTCTCTTCCAGTACATCCTGTATATATTTGACAATCTCCATGAATTTGGGGATTTGAATATTCTGCAATGCATTAGTCCTTTTTTGCGTCTTTTTTACTTCCATGGCCAGCCTGTATACCGAATTCTCAACTTCCGCCAGCTCATATATCAAATATTTCACTTCATGAAATTTTATGACGGCAATATCCAATGCGTTGTTGGTTCTGTAAAAACTATAGGAGGGCTGGGGGTTTTCCTTGTCAAATTTTATTGAGGGTATTTCCACTCCCATTACGCTTCTTAAAAGAACCTCATAATCCTCTGTTTCATCAACGGACATGGCTATGCTCTCCACGGTGCTTATGCCCTCTGTCATGTTGGCAACTTCCAAGGCTTCATAGGCCTCAGTGAAGGTGGAGTTTATCCTGTCCTGTATATCCTTAGCTCTTCCTATTAATCCCATCATTTCACGTATAAGCACATTTCTTTTTTTATCTAAAAGCTCAAAGCCTTTTTTTGAAAACTCCAGGGAAGAATTGGCGCTCATTAGATTTGATTTTGTAGGAGCAATATTAACAGCCATTTAATCACCCCTTAAAGTATTTTTCAATCATTTCAGGGCTTAAGCGATCCAGTTCCTCTTTAGGAAGTATGGAAAGGATTTCCCATGCCAAATCCAGTGTTTCAAAAATATTGCGATTTTCATCAAAGGCCTGCTTTACAAATTTCTCTTCAAATTGCCGGCCGAATTCCATATATTTTTTATCCGTTTCGGATAATTCATCTTCGCCTATTACCTGAGCCAAGGATACCACGTCCTGAACGTGGGAATAAGCGGAAAAAACCTGATTGGCAAGCTCCGCATGATCTTCCCTCGTATAGCCTTCTCCTATTCCATCCTTCATAAGCCTTGACAATGAAGGCAGGACATTTATAGGCGGATAAATATTTTTCTGGAATATATCACGGCTCAAAACTATCTGCCCTTCGGTTATATAGCCTGTTAAGTCGGGCACCGGATGGGTTATATCATCGCTGGGCATGGTCAGTATGGGGATTTGTGTGATGGAGCCTTTTTTCCCCTTCATCATACCTGCCCTTTCATAAAGGCTGGCGAGGTCGGAATAAAGGTATCCGGGATAGCCCTTCCTGCTTGGAACTTCCTCCCTGGAGGAGGACAATTCCCTTAAGGCTTCGCAGTAGCTTGTCATATCCGTCATGATAACCAGTATATGCATGTTAAGCTCAAAGGCTAAATATTCCGCTGCCGTCAATGCACAGCGTGGAGTTGATATCCTCTCAACTATGGGAGCGTCGGCTAAATTTATATACATTGCCACCTTATTTAATACCCCTGCCTGTTCAAAGCTATTTATAAAGAAGTCTGCATCGTCATGCTTTACGCCCATGGCGGCAAAGACTATGGCAAATTCCTCGTTTGAATCCTCAGAAAGCTTTGCCTGCCTTATAATCTGAGCTGCCAGCTCATTGTGGGGCATACCGTTTCCTGAAAAAATGGGAAGCTTTTGACCCCTTATTAAAGTGGTTAAGCTGTCAATGGAAGAAATTCCTGTCTGTATATAATTTCTGGGGTATTGCCTTGCTACGGGATTTATGGGCCTTCCGTTTATGTTATAGTATTTTTCGCTGAAAATTTCTCCTGCATTGTCCATGGGCTCTCCTATACCGTTGAATATCCTCCCCAGTATATCCTTGGACAAGGGAATTTCAAGAAGCCTTCCGGTAAAATTGACGCTGGAATTATGAGTTGAAATACCCGTGGTATTTTCAAATACCTGTATAATTACCTTATCATCATGAAGCTGGACTACCTTTCCTTTTCTCTTTTTACCGTTGGTGTTTATCTCTACTATTTCATCATATGCCGCATTTTTAACTCCCGACAATACTATAAGAGGTCCCTCAACTTTATCCAAAAGCAAATATTCGCTTTTCATTTAAGTCACCTTCTCCTAAGAATATTGTGATTCAAGACTGTCGTAGAAATCCTTTATCTGCCTTGAAACACCGTCAAACATATCCAGTTGGTCATTGGGTATGCTGTATTTAATCTTTATAATATCGCTGTATAAGCTGTCGTTTTTAACTACCGAAATAGGTACGCCTAATTTTACAGCTCCATTTCCTCTTTCATAAAGAAGGTCAATGGTTTTAAGCATTAGATATTGCTTCATAAGGGGTACGTAGGTATCATCCTTATGAAAGGCATTTTGCTGTAAAAATCCTACCTTTAAAATCTTGGATATTTCAAGTATAAGCCTCTGATCATCCGGCAGAACATCTTCGCCCACAAGCTTCACTATCTCCTGAAGCTTGTTTTCTTCAAAGAGTATTTTTAGCATTTTGGCCCGGAGCTCCAGCATATCAGGAGCAATATTTTCGCCGTACCAGTCAGATAATATGGTTATATACCCGCTGTAGCTTGATAGCCAGTTAATGGCGGGATAATGCCTGGCATAAGCAAGTTTTTTATCCAAGCCTAAAAAGGAGCTTACAAACCTCTTTGTGTTTTCGGTGACAGGTTCAGAAAAGTCTCCTCCGGCCGGCGATACGGCACCTATAATGGTTACGGAGCCTTCCAGGCCGTTTAAATTGGTTACATAACCTGCTCTCTCGTAGAATTCCGCCAATCTAGAGGGAAGATAGGCAGGGTATCCTTCTTCCGCCGGCATTTCTTCCAGCCTTCCTGAAATTTCCCTTAAGGCTTCCGCCCATCTTGATGTGGAATCTGCCATTATAGCCACATGGTATCCCATATCCCTGTAATATTCGGCTATGGTGATGCCGGTATAAATGGATGCTTCCCTTGCCGCAACAGGCATGTTGGAAGTGTTTGCAATTAAAACAGTCCTGTCCATTAAAGGCCGCCCCGATTTTGGATCCACCAGTTTCGGGAAGTCTTCAAGAACTTCTGTCATTTCGTTTCCGCGCTCTCCGCAGCCGATGTATACTATTATATCGGCATCGGACCATTTTGCCAGCTGATGCTGCGTCATGGTTTTTCCTGTTCCGAAGCCTCCGGGTATGGCTGCCGTTCCTCCCTTTGCCAAGGGAAAGAAGGTATCTAAAACCCTTTGTCCTGTTATAAGGGGCTTTTCTATGGGCTTTCTTGATTGTATGGGACGAGGGCTTCTTACAGGCCATTCCTGATACATTTTTAATTCAACTGTCTCCCCCATACCTGTTTCCAATTTTACGAGGGGGGTTTCAATATTGTATTTTCCTTTTTCTTTTAAATCCATAACCGTTCCTGAAACACCTGGAGGCACCATTAATCTGTGAATGACTAAGGGAGTCTCATTTACCTCTCCATAAATCATTCCCTGCATTAAAAAGTCTCCTTTTTTTATATTCAAGGTTACTTCCCAAAGCTTTTCAGTGTCTATAGAAATAAGGCCTATTCCTTCGGGAATAAAGCCTTCCATTATTCCGTTGATTTTTTCCAAGGGTCTCTCTATACCGTCAAAAATACTGCCTATTATACCGGGTCCTAACTTCAAGGACAAAGGCTTTAAGGTTGAAACAATCTCTTCTCCCACCTTAAGGCCGCTGGTCTCTTCATAGACCTGGACTGTTGCATCGTCTCCGTCTAGGGAAATTATCTCGCCTATGAGCTTATTTTTCCCTACCATGACCATTTCTCTCATTTTAAAAGCCGACATGTTTTTAGCCTTTATTACCGGCCCGTTTATATATGATACTACGCCTATTACTTCTTCCATTTAAATCACCGCCTAATGTAAGGGGACACTTCCCCTCTTTTTGAATAATGAATCTAGGGTAGTCGGGGAAAATGTCCCCAACTTAAAAGTGGACACACCTCTTCTTTTTGAGTATTCCCCTTATGTAGTTAGAGGTATGTCCCCAACTTAAGGGGCACTTCCCCTCTTTTTGAATAATAATCTAGGGTAGTCGGGGAAAATGTCCCCAGCTTAAATTCCCCTCGGTAGCCAGAGGTATATCCCCAATTACAACTAATTTAAATTATCAACCAGCGCTTTTCCGATAACTGTTCTGTTATCTTCAATTATGGACAGCATGGAACAATCCACCCTTTTTGTCCTGCTTCTATCCTCGCAGATGCAGCCTCCTATAATTGCCTTGTTGGTTGCTTCTATGACTGCTGTCATTCCTAAATTTTTGTATCGCTTTACTGCCTTATTTATCAAGTCCATATTATTTTCCAGATCGTATTGGCTGAAAACAATGGTAATCTCCTCTGCATCTATTTGTGATAGGCAGTTTTTTATGGATTTTTCAAGAAAATCCGGATATTCGGCTGACTTAGTAAATTTATCGGCCAGTATTTTTATGTCCTCCACCACCCGGTCATAGAGCTCTTTTCGCTTTTTTAAAAGCTCATGCTGCATTTCGATGTTAGCCTTGCTGATTATCTGATTCTTCTTGGTTTCAGCTCTCTTTTTTAACTGGGTTATGAGCATATCCGATTCCTTTAAAATATTCTGTTTTTCTTGTTCAAGTTTTAAATCGTATTCTTTTGTCGATTCCGTCACTCTTAGTGCGGATTCCTTTTCCACTTTTTCAAATATGATTTTAGCAAACAATTTTAATTTGTCTTCCACAGTCGTCATAAGAATCACCTCAAATCTTAAGGCCTATGGATTCCTTCACATGCCTTGTAATAGAATCCTTTGCCCTCTTTGTACCGTGCCTGTCAGGTATTTCAACTATCAAAGGGGTTCTGGTGTTAAGCTTTATCTTTTTAATCTCGTCATTTATCAGTGCGGAAAGCTTTTCCGTGATTAAAATAATACCTATATCCTTTTCATTTAAGACTCTGTTTAATTCCTTTAAGACTTCTTCTCTCCCATGGATTATGCTTCCTTTAATGCCAACAAGCCTCATGCCCACCTGAGTATCAATATTATCGCTCAACAAATAGGCTTTCATCATAATCTCCCGAGTATCATGATGGAAACTATAAGTCCGTATATGGCTATACCTTCCGCAAGACCTACAAATATAAGAGTTTTACCCAATATTTTAGGATCTTCCGACACGGCACCTAAAGCAGAGGAGCCAACGGAACCTACCGCATAGCCTGTGCCTATGGTTGCAAGACCGGTGGATAATGCGGCTGCAATAAAGCCTAAACCCGAGGGGCTTGCCGCTTCACCTTCGGCGGCGTGGGCTGCTTCAGGAATTAAGAATATAACGGCTGCTGCCAGTATGGGTATGAAGAGAGATAAATTTGCCTTAATTAAAGTCTTTCCCTTGGCTTTTATAGGTCTTTCTTCTTTAAACCTTATGACGATTCCTGTGCTTATAGTGGCCAAAACGATAAAAATCATTAATAACAAAATAATATACATTATATTACCTCCAAAATATGTGTGTTTACTGAATTAGATTCATAATTTATTTTTCTTGAAAAGTCCAAATCCACCGCATTTCTTTTATACATAAGCCTTGCGGGACTGTATTCTATTCCGCTGCCGTCGTAATATTTACTGAAGAGCTCATAATATTCAAGCCTCAAGCCCTGAATGAATACTATCAGGCCTTCAAGAGCCATGATTACTATATTTCCAAGTATCATTACCGCCATGCTTGCCGTATTGTCGTGCATCATATCCGCTATTGTAGCAAAAGCCACAAAGAGACCTACATGGTTTAAGGCAAAGGCTCCTACCCTTATAAAGGAAATGGTGTTACTCAGCATGCTTAAAAGTGTTTCCACCACTCCAAAGCCGCTTTCGATATAATAATCCTGCATGGGTTCGTGGTACAGCGGCCTGTGCCCGCTTAAAAGGTTGGCAATAGGCTGTTTGAATACCATCAATAAAAGCAGTACGCAAAGCATCAATATTATAGAAAACAATGGAACTGAAGTATCGCCTTTTGAATAAATATTGACAGCCGTTAAAATGGTTATCCAGTAGAACAAAAGCCCGACAAAACCGTCTTTTCCGAATACCCCGTCTTCTAAGTCCCGCCTCTTTAATGCATTAATAAGGCTGTATATGAAGCCTACCGTTGTGAATATGATTCCTAATGCCACTCCGCCTAAAAGTATGGTATTTATATTTTCCAAGGGGTGAAACAACAGCGGCTTAATTATCTCCTCATCTCCGAATATACTGCCGAAAAGAGTTCCGAATATCATTGAAGCAAAGCCTACCCTGGATAATATGCCCCCTAAATTAGGCCTTCTGAATTTAGCCTGCAGTATAATTCCTGCCAAAAAGAATAAAAATCCCTGTCCTATATCGCCAAACATAGCCCCGAACATAATCATGTAGCTTATTGCTACGAAGGAGGTGGGGTCCATTTCGTCATAGGAGGGTGTTCCGTACATCCGAACCAAGGCTTCAAAGGGCCGAACCAGCCAGTTGTTTTTTAGTTTTGTAGGAGGAGTTATACTTTTGCTTACTTCGGATTTATCCTTGAAGACCAGCAATAGCTTATCTTCGAAAAAAGCCAGCCTTTTTTGAAGATTCTTTTTCTCACTGACCGGAACCCATCCCGCCATGTAAAAAAAGTCATCGGTGCAGGCAACTTCATTGTTTATCTGCTGCACTGCCGTATAAAGCCTCATTTTGCTGTAACATTCATCCAAAAAGTTAGCATATTTCATTTTAAGGTCTATTATTGTATCTTCAATAACTGCGATTTTTTCTTTATTCTCCTGTATTTTTTCGTCCAGGAGCCTTAGCATCTCCTGAGGCGTCCCTCCTATATCGTAAGGAATGGGAAGCTCTTCATAATTTAAGGATTTCAGTATTTTATCCGTTTCATCCTCGAGGTCCCTCGGTGTAAGTGAAATAATCACCTGGTACCCTGGCACGGAATTGATATCGTAAATAATAGCAGATACGTTTTCGATGTTATCCTTGATTTTTTCGTAGCTTTCCTTAGATAATTTCCCTATTTTAAAGCTGAAAAAATTAAGGCTTTTCAATACATCGAAATCAATTTTCAGTGACTTAATGTGATCAATATTTTCCCGGAATTCCTGTATTCTCTTTTGCTCGTCGTATAGTTTTACCCGTTTTATATAATGCTCCATAACCTCTTTGTGGATATCCTCCACCTGTTTTAATATGCCGTTTATAGGAGCATTGGAATTTATATACTTGTATTTGATGACTTTATCAATTTTAAATATAGAAAGGAGCTCGTCTAACTTTTCCTTAAAGTAAGAAAATTCCGTGTTTTCTTTATAGGGCTTTATAAAATAAAGCTCCTTTAAGGCATTTGTGTCTTGCTCCGGAGTCATTATAGTAAAATTGTTCTGGTTTATTTCACTCATGGCATTTACTATATGGACTCCCCCATGGCGCACTATTTCCATGGAAACCTTGTCAAGATCCTCTATATAACCGATTAAATTCATCATTTCCATTTTTTCAACGGACAAACAATCACCCCCAAACTAAAGCTTTCTAATCAAAAATTTTTTACCTTCATCGAGAGGCATTCCATACCTGACACTTTCAATGACAGATATTATATCTCTTATTTCCATCTCCAGAAGCATGGTATAAATCATTACTCTGGAGATATCCATGGAACTTTTTTTGTTTTGGGATTTTAAATTATAATACTGATATCTTAAAATCCTGCGTTCCATAAAAATATCCCGGTTATTATCATGGTCAAATAGAAAATTATACTTGGACGAATGCACCTTTTTCTGAAATTCCTCTAAGCTCTTTGCATAGCATAACTCCTTGATATGATTTCTGTTAAACACCTTTCCGAAATAAATGGTGTAGTTGAACAGTTCTTCAGGAGGAAGATTATAAAATTTAAGTCCCCTGTAAATGGTTTGAATATTTAAAAGGTCTGCCATTACTCCATAGATATTCTCCACTGCCATCCGGTCTTCCTTTGTCAAAAGCTCAAGGCTTTTAAAGGAGACATCAAAATATGCCGTATCAAGAGTCATTCCTGCGTTGAAAAGATTAATTTCATTATTGCCCTGTAAGAGGGGGCGGAGATAATCGTAGTAAATTGTGCCTTTAAGATTGTTGATAAAATCGCGGGTGTTTTTTGATTCCAGCAAGGCCTGAACATTTACATTGCTGTAAAGTCCTAAGTTTATGTTTGGTGCGTTGTTTTCCAGGCTTTCACTATGGGTTTTTATCCCTCTCAAAATGCTTTTCAGGTCCTCAATTTCATATCTCATAAAGAGGGATTTGTAAAACTCCCTGTAACCGTCTATGAAGAAATGATTAAGCTTTTTCATGTTCTTTATCTGATTTGCTTTTATAACGGTTTCCAGCCTGCCTCTGTGAACATCGCCCAAATCTATATCTTTCATTACATCCTTGTAATGTGAGTTTTGTTTAAGATATGCAGCAACTTCGGTAACGTTCTTTTTATTAAGCAGGTTTTCATAATCCCTGTCCTTTAAAAAAGAGCCTGTCATAGCTCTTGTTTTAGTGTTTATTGCAGCATACCTTGTTACATTGTCCATAACTGTCCCTCCCTCATTACATTAACCGAAGATACGGGAAAACAGCTGGTCCTCCAGTTTTTCTCTCAATTTAAGAAACTTAGCTTCCAAGGTATTGCATTCCTGTTTTGATTTTTCCTTTATTTTTAAAGCCTCCAGCTCTGCTTCTTTTATTATATCGTCACAAAGAACCTTAGCTTCATTCTTGGTCTTGTCCATGATTTCTTTCCTCATGGATTCAATTTTATCTTTTATATCTTTTTCTTTGACTTCAAGGCTTTCTTCCGTGTGTTTCATTATATCACTTGCCTTTTTATCAATAGACATAACCATTTTTATGATATCTTCCATTAATTGCGCCTTCCTTCAGAATAAAATAATAATCAACTAAAATATATACTCATTGTAATACTGCTGTTATATAATAACAACAGTAATAAACAATAATTAATACTCTTAAAATTCGATTTGAGTCTGTTTAATGAGATTAGTATAATGGTTTGCAGGTATTAGTACTTATTACGTCAATTATTTACGGACATTATAATAATTAAATTTAATAACGGATAATATGAAAAATTTGATTTATTTATTAAAAAACCTTGATATTCCAGTATTTTTTATTATATTAAATATTCTGATTTTTCGCCATATTCATTCGAAAAACCATATAACTATTTTGCTTTTTTTTGCACTTCTGTTATATAACAGTTACAAATGACGATTATGCTTTTTTATGTTATCATTATTGTTGAGTTATAAAATGTTATTATATATATAAGAAACAAACAGGAGCAAAGCATGAAAATTAATGAAATATTAAATGGATTAAAGAAGGACCTTCCTGCTGTTTTTATAGCCCTCAGTAAAAAAGAAACTCCATGGCAGGCAAAGATACTGGCTGCTTTAACAATAGGGTATGCATTATCTCCCATTGATTTGATTCCTGATTTTATACCCGTCCTGGGATATCTTGATGACATAATAATACTGCCTTTATTGATTGCTCTTATACTAAAGATGGTCCCAAAAGAAGTCATGGAACAGTGCCGTATTGAATCTAACGGGCTTTGGGAAAAAGGAAAACCTAAAAAATGGTATTATTCAATACCTGTCATACTAATATGGGTAATTATTATAGCTTTAATAGTAAAAGCATTTATATAGCAGGGCTTTTGCTGTAATACCCCATTTATCTTAAGGAGATGAAAATATATGGAAAAAATTTATCTTAACCACCCCTATACAAGCAATTTTACTGCTAATATAACTGATGTTATAGAACAAAATGGACAATTTTTTGTAATTCTTGACAGGACGGCATTTTATCCCGAGGGAGGGGGGCAGCCTTCGGATGCCGGACTTATCGGCGAATTAAAGGTTAGCTATGTATATGAGGAAAATGATATAATCTATCATCAGGTGGATAGGAAGCCTGAAACTTTAAAGGATGTGCAATGTTCAATAGATTGGGAAAGGCGCTTCGACCATATGCAGCAGCATTGCGGGCAGCATATATTATCTGCTGCATTCCTTAAAATATTGGATGGCGCAACGGCAGGATTTCATTTAGGAGAGGAATACGTAAGCGTGGACATTTCCATCGATGAATTAAAGGATGAGGATGCAGTTAAGGCGGAAGATGCAGCAAATGAAATCATACAGAGAAACTTGCCCGTAAAGCTGCATTATCCCGAAATACATGAGCTTGAAAGCTTCAATCTGAGAAAGCAGCCCAGCGTGGAAGAGAATATAAGAATAGTTGAAGTCAGCGATTTTGACTTTTCTCCCTGCGGCGGCACCCATCCAGCTTTTACAGGAGAAATTGGCCTCATTAAAATAAGAAGATGGGAAAAATACAAGGATTCAATAAGAGTGGAATTTTTGTGCGGAAACAGGGCAATAAAAGATTATCGGTGGAAAAATAGCTATGTAAATGAGATTTCCAAGCTTCTTTCCTCAAAAGATACAGAAGTTTTGGAAAACGTAAAAAAAGCTGTTGCAGATTTACATGGCGCAAATAAGGATATAAAAAATTTCAAGGACAAATTATTAAGCTATGAGGCGGCTGAATTATATAACAATGCTGAAATTTTAGGCAAGGTAAAAATAATTAAGCAAATGTATGAAAATAGAGAGTTTAAAGAACTTGTATCACTGTCAGGCAAAATAATAAAACTCCCCCATTCCATTGCCCTTTTAGGCCTGAAATCCCAAAATGCCCAGATGATATTTGCAAGGTCCGAGGATTTGAATATAAGCATGAATGACTTGTTTAAAGAAGTACTTCCCCTCATAAACGGAAAAGGGGGCGGCAGCCCAAAATCCGCCCAGGGTGGAGGTACGGATATAAGCAATTTGGAAAGCGCCCTTCAGAGCGCTTACCTCATATTAAAAAATAGGCATATAAAATAATTTATATGCCTAAAAGATGAGTGGCTATTGTAAAAAACAAGGTCAAAGCTACGGCATCCACTATGGTTGTAATTAGTGGACTTGCCATTATGGCGGGGTCAACTTTCAATTTTTGCGCAATTATGGGAAGCGTCCCGCCTACCAGTTTCGCCAGTATGACTGTAAAAAACAGGCTTATGCAAACGGTTATTGCTATCAATAAATCAATCTTTTCAAAATAATATATTCTTATAAAATTTACTGCAGACAAAGTGATTCCCACAAGAAGGCTGACCTGAAGTTCTTTTAACAGAACTCTGAAAACATCCTTAAATTTTACTTCCCCTAATGCCAATCCCCTTATTACCAGGGTAGAGGATTGAGAACCTGCATTGCCTCCCGTATCCATAAGCATGGGAATAAATGATGCAAGGATCACTACCGACTGTAATACATGCTCAAATCTCATTATAATTTTCCCTGTAAAAGTTGCAGAAATCATGAGTATCAAAAGCCAGACTATCCTGTGCTTTGCAAGTGTTATAACCTTTGTTTTCAAATACTCCTGTTCTGAAGGCTGCATAGCCGCCATTTTCTGAATGTCCTCGGTGTTCTCCTGCTCTATAATATCCACAACGTCATCTATTGTAACTATCCCAACCAGCCTGCACTCATTATCCACTACAGGCATGGAGGTAAAGTCGTATTTTTTAAACAGTAATGCGATCTTTTCCTGATCATCATGGGTGCTTATATAAATAATGTCAGTCTTCATTATATCCTTGACCTTTTTTTCGTCATCGCTTAAAATAAGCTTTCTTATGGATATAACTCCTTCGAGTTTTCTGTTTTCATTTGTGACGTATAATGTATCAATGGTTTCTTTATCTATTCCCGTTTCTTTTATATGCTCTATGGACTGGCGTACCGTCATCTCTTTTTTCAAATCCACATATTCTATGGTCATTATACTTCCGGCAGAATCCTCGGGATAGCTTAAGAACTGATTAATTAGCTTTCTGGTATTTTCATCGGTGTTTTTCAACACTTTCTTTACAACATTTGAAGGCATCTCCTCCAAAAAGTCCACTGCGTCATCTAAAAACAGCTCATCTATTATATTATTAATTTCTTTATCCGTTATGGATTCGATTATATACCTTTGAAGATCGTTGGATATATATGAAAATACACCTGATGCAATCTCTTTCGGAAGTATGCGAAACATAACCAGCAGCTTTTGTTTGTCTAATTCCTCAAAAAACTGGGCTATATCAACTACGTTCATATCTATGATTTCTTTTCTTGCTTTTACATATTTGCCTTCTTCTATAAGTCTTAAAATAAGTTCTTTCATTTAAAAGCCCTCCTTCAGCAGAGCCTTGCTGCCGGGCAGGCAGTTATGGCTCTTATAATATTATTTACTTTTTTGACAAAATTACATGTTTCAGGGTCAGAATCCATAACTACCACCTCCTTTATAAATAAGGAATACCCCTTTTTAAGCCTGCATTCAGGACTTAAATATAATGCTGACGTATACCTCAAAAAGGTAACAACAAATCAAGGTTAATACATATAGCTTTTAACCAATTTTTAAGCATTTATTTCAATTTTTAATTAAAATTTTTCATACATAATATTAAAAACAGAAAAATAACACAGGCTTGCTATAAAAGAAAAGCATATAAGAGAAAGAGAAGTGTCAGTTTTATTCCATAAGAATGAAGCCTGACAAAATGAATATTCTGTTTACTCTCATATGCATAAGCTCATCGCTGCTGTCCATGCTACTACTGCCAGACTCCATTCTTATCACCTCCGGATAAAATATATTTTTATAATTTAAGTTTTAGATAACCCGGCTTAAATTTAAAAAGCCTTCGTCAAACTTGAACATGACAAAGGCAAAATCACCATTTCCCGTTCAAGTTTTGGCTCTGCAAGGCCATGAAGCTGCATTAAGTTAAGCCTTCTTTGTTCGGCTAAACCTGCTCACCAGTTAAGAATGTCTCCATCCTTTTACGGCAGCAGCCCTTATCCCTGTAGTAACCTCACCTACCGAGGTTTTATTGAATTTTCATTATTATTCTATGCTCCACACTCATAAATGTCAACGTTTTATATTGATTAATCAAAATTTAACATTGGCTGCATTCATCCCTGCCACATATCCTGAGGACCACGCCCACTGAAGGTTATAGCCTCCGCAGTCACCATCAATATCCACAACCTCCCCTGCAAAATAAAGGCCGGGAACTATTTTAGATTCCATAGTCTTATTATCAATACCACAGACATCTACGCCGCCTGCAGTTACCTGGGCGGAATGCCAGGGATTTGTGCCTGTCACTTCAAATCTCCAGTCGGTGAGAATTGAAGCAAGCTTTTTTCTTTCCTGGGAGCTCACGCTGCCTGCCGGTTTGTTTATATCATCAATGCCGGCTTCTTTTAATATTACAGGCACTAATTTTTTATTTAAAAATCCTACAAAGTTAAAAGATAGTGGTTTGTTGCTGCCATCCTGAAATCTTTTTAAAAGGATTCCATCTAAAGCTTCCTTTGTCATATCCTTTATTATTGCGACTTTTATATATACTTTATCATTTTTTAAAAGATTTTCTGCCGCAACTCTGCTAAGCTGTAAAACAGGAGGCCCGGATATGCCGTATTCGGTAAAAAGTATCTCTCCTTCTTCTCTTCTTATTACTTTATCCTTAACCAGAATTTCTGCAGCTCCCTCAAATTTTATACCGCTAAGCTGCTTTAAATATTTTGATGAGAGCTTCAATTGCACCAGTGCCGGAAAAGGATTTACTATTTTGTGGCCTAACTTCTCCGCCAGTATGTACCCGCTGCCGTTAGATCCCAAATCCGGGCTGGCCTTGCCTCCTGCCGCAATTATAACCTTATCTCCTTTAAAAACTCTGCCGTCCTTTAATGTCACGGTAAAGACATCCTTCTTTTTTATGTCAGCAGCTTCAGCTTCGCATACCACATTTACGCCCAAATCCTCCAGCTCATATCTCAATACGTCCAAAACGCTGGAAGCCTGCAGGGACATGGGGAACACCTTTCCCTCATCTTCTACTATGTGAGCTATACCCAGTTTTTCAAAGAAATCTATGGTGGCGTCATAATCAAAGGAATTTAGCGGTCCGTATACAAATTCAGGATGCTTTCCGTGATATCTATCAACATCTATATATGTATTGGTAAGATTGCACCTGCCGTTGCCCGTTGCCAGTATCTTACGTCCAACCCGCTGGTTTCTCTCTAAAATGGTGACAAAAGCCCCTGCCCTTTTTGCCGCAATGGCCGCTATCATCCCCGAGGCTCCGCCGCCTATTATTAAAATGTTATTGTTTTGAAGTGCTGACATTTTAAATACTCCCAACTATTATTCCATAAATATGGCTGATTCCGTTTCTGAACACCATTTTGTGATAATGCATTTTCCCAAGTTCCTGGGGCAGTTTTTACATATGCAGCCCCCGGTTGTTTCGATGCATTCCTCTTTAAAATACTCTCTGCATTTGCTGCAGTTGCTGTTTACAATATCCTTCATAGACATAATCCCCTAATATTAACAAAATTACGATATTTTGATTATATATTAATTAGTATTGTCTGTATACTGAAAAAAACACATCTGTAGAGAATGAACTTTGTAATATGTATCAATATTAAAGGGCCAACAATTACCTGAAATTATTGGCCCTGCGTTTGTATTTCTTATTACAGTGAATTTATAACTTCCGAAGAACCTATCATTATAATGTGCTTTAATGAAATAATGGCAGAAAACACAAATTATATCAGTATTTGAGAGCCTTCAGAAAAATTATCAAGACAATACTAGCGATTCTACCAAAGTATCAAGGGTAAAACTGGGGTAAACACCTATGTTATATACGTTAAAACTTATATGCCTAGCATTAAATTTCATTTAATGCTATTTATTCGGTTACCCAAACACTCAGTTTTTTTGCCCGATGAAGTACTTTATTTTGATTAAGCACATCTTCTGGCTCATGTGTACCGCCTGCAATAAGCAGTTCAACAAAATCAAAACCCAGTAAAGATAAACTTTTTGCTGCATGTTCAAAATAAGGGATAAAAGCAGTCTCATCCGGTCTTCCTTGTGTAGCGATAATCAATGCTTTTTTACCGTGTTCAAGTTTTATCGTGCTGTTGGGTCTCCCGAAGGGCTGGCAGCGGTCGATCACTGTCTTTAGCTGCGCAGTCATCTGCCAAAAATAAACAGGTGTTGCAAGTATGAGAATATCAGCTGATGCAATTTCATCATATAAAACCTGCATATCATCCTGTAGTACGCACTTGCCATGTTTCGTGCACCCGCCGCAGCCCTGGCAATATTTGATGTCCATTTTACTTATATGATAGGTCTTGACATCTGCACCCTGTTTTACTAAAGAATTGATAACTTCATTCATTAATGCAGCGGTGCAGCCATGTTGATGAGGACTTCCGTTGAGAGCAATAATTTTTTTCATATCTTTCTTGTATGATGTATTTAACATCAATATGTTCCTTTCTTAAGATTTTTTACTTATACTTTGTTTAACACTGTGGACTTTTTAATAATCGCATGCCGGTAACGCAGTAAGTCATTCTAATGGTGATGTTGTGGCTGAACGTCAAGATGAGATATCGACAAGATAAAAACTATACTGTCTAAAGGACAGCCCAAGGAGGGATACATGCTATGCTGGTAATCAGATTGCTTAATAAAATCATTATAATTCTTCCATAATATTCCTGTCAACAATAGCTCCAAATAAAGCCCAATGCACTGCATGGGAGAATGGAATAAGCAGAAGGGTCCAAAATCCAAGTTACTGGTCACATGTCAAAGCAACGTAATCAAAAACCGCCGGCTTAACCCAACACCATACACTTAAGGGTTTTTTAATAGTCATATCGATTTCCCATCTCTTAAAATATATATAAAATACAGCCTGGTATAAGTACATCAATTAAAATTCTTTATAAAAATAAGCGCTATTAAAAGCGCTTATTTTTATAAATATCTTCGGTATAATTTATTCCATTACCTGAAGTATTTTATAAGTTTTGTCATGAAAACACCTTTGAGTATTTCCTGGCCCGATTCCTTTTCCTTTAATTTAATATAATCCAGAAAGTGATATAAAAAATTGCTCCAGTGCTTATATATATAGCGTTTGGCTTCTTTATCCTCCTGGATTATGCTTATGCTTAAATCAACACATTCCTTGGCCTGTGCCATACAGGCCTTCATTTTATCTTCCAGTTCGCTTATCTTTGACATTTGCCTTTCTCCCTCTCTTTTTGCCTGTTGAGTAATTCAGCAGCCTTGAAGAGTTGACAACTACGCCAAAGGTACTGAGATTATGCAAAATTGCTGCAGACAAAGGAGAAATGATCTTCCCTGCGCCTAAAATCAATCCCAAAGCATTAATACCCACTGCAAAAATAAAATTCTGTTTTACTATTTCCATGGTGTAATTGCTAAGTTCAATCAAGGCGACAATCTTCTCTGGGTCATCGCCGGCTAAGACTATATCGGCGGATTCTATCGCAGCATCAGCCGCCGGTACCCATGGCAATACCTATATCGGCTGTGGCAAGAGCCGGGGAATCATTTATTCCTTCTCCTACCATGGTGACCATCTTTCCCTGCTCCTGATAGTTTTCAACTATTCTTACTTTTCCTTTTGGCAGAATATTGGCATAGAGGCTGTCAAGGCCCAGCTCATTTTTAACCAGTTCCCCTACCTCGGTGCAATCTCCGGTAATAAGAGCGATATCATCTATACCTTTGTGCCTTAAGTTTCTTATTGCCCCATAGCTTCCCTTTCTTACCCTGTCCTTTATACCTATCAAGCCTATAAGCTTCTTGCCCCGTGCCACGAAGAGCACAGTCTGGCCTATTTTTTCTAAGTGGTTTCCGCCCTTTATCAGTATACCCCTTTTAGCCGCATTTCCCATAGATGCGCTTATAGCTGTCGGTGTGGCAAGCCCGGCTGCACATGGAAGTGCCCCTTAAAACAGCAATACCACTCATTTAAGTGGTGAAAAGGGAAAGGGGACACACCTGAAGGTATGTCCCCAACTTAGTTTGGAGGATTTTTCAATTATAAGACTATTCTTTAAAATAAGAATAACATATCTGAGTAAGTCGGAAGCGGCCACAATTTTGAATCAACAATTGTTTCAAGCTTGTCACCGTAAGTCCTTAAGACACCCATATCCTTGAATACGCCATCTCTGTAGAACTTGGCAGCTTTTAATGTGTCGCCTTCCAATTCCTGTGCTTCTTCAACAGTTTTCTCAAGAACTGCAATATATTTATTGAAGGAACCAATTGTATCTGTAAGCTCTTTCAACAAGCCTTCCTGTGCACTTACATCAGCAGCCGGCAGTGCCTTCTTGATTGTGTTGATGTTTGATGCAAGAACAGTGCTGTAATCAATGGATGCAGGAAGAATCTGGCGTTTTGCCATATCCAGCATTGTTAAAGCTTCGATGTTTATTTGTTTGATATATCCTTCGAGGGCTATTTCATATCTGGATTCAAGCTCTTTATGGCTTAATACGCCGTGTTTTTCAAATATCTTGGCCTTTTCACTGATTAAAGCAGATATAGCAGCAACAGTTGACTTGATATTTGGAAGTCCTCTTTTTTCAGCTTCAGCTACCCATTCATCGGAATAACCGTTGCCGTTGAATATTATTCTCTTATTGTTAACTGCAACTTCTTTCAATATCTTCTTGATTTCACCGTTGAAATCCGCTGCTCCTTCCAATCTGTCAGCAATCTGGCTCAATACTTCAGCGACAATTGTATTCAGCACTATGTTTGGTAAAGCTATGGATGCAGATGAAGCAACCATTCTGAACTCAAACTTGTTGCCGGTGAATGCAAATGGTGACGTTCTGTTTCTGTCAGTTGAATCCTTTGGAAGAGGAGGCAAAGTTGATACTCCTATTTCAAGGATTCCGCCTTCCTTTGAGCTTGTGGCTCCGCCGTTTGAAAGCTGATCCATTATATCAGTGAGCTGGTCGCCAAGGAACATGGATATGATAGCCGGCGGTGCTTCGTTAGCGCCTAGACGGTGGTCATTTCCAGGATTGGCCGCAGATACCCTTAACAATTCTGCATATTCATCAACTGCTTTAATAACGGCACAGAGGAATAAAAGGAACCTTGTATTATCGTGAGGTGTTGAACCCGGGGATAACAAGTTGTCTCCGTCATCCGCAGCTATTGACCAGTTGTTGTGTTTGCCTGAACCGTTAACGCCGGCAAATGGTTTTTCATGAAGAAGGCAAGTAAGCCCGTGCCTTGCAGCTATCTTCCTCATTAAATCCATTGTCAGCTGGTTGTGGTCTGTTGCAACGTTTGTAGTTGCAAATATGGGAGCAAGTTCATACTGTGCGGGAGCGACTTCGTTGTGTTTTGTTTTAGCAGTAACGCCTAATTTCCACAGCTCAGTATCAAGCTCTTTCATATATTCTGAAATTCTTTCTTTTATGCTTCCGAAATAATGATCTTCAAGTTCCTGACCCTTAGGAGGTTTTGAACCAAACAATGTTCTTCCCGTCAATACAAGGTCTTTTCTCTTTTCATAGAAAGCTTTATCTATGAGGAAGTATTCCTGTTCAGGACCTACAGTGCTTATTACAGTCTTTGCAGTAGTGTTTCCGAAAAGCCTTAAAATCCTTATGGCCTGCTTTGACAACGCTTCCATTGACCGCAGTAAAGGAGTCTTCTGGTCCAATGCTTCTCCGGTATATGAGCAGAAAGCTGTTGGGATGAACAGTGTCACACCTGCTGCATCTTCTTTCAAGAATGCCGGTGAGGTACAATCCCATGCCGTATATCCTCTTGCTTCAAATGTTGCTCTTAATCCGCCTGAAGGGAAGGATGATGCATCAGGCTCGCCTTTTATCAATTCCTTGCCTGAGAACTCCATAATTACTTTTCCGTCAGGAGTCGGCGAAATAAAGGAATCATGCTTTTCAGCAGTTACACCTGTCATTGGCTGGAACCAATGAGTAAAATGTGTAGCTCCTTTTTCAATTGCCCAATCTTTCATGGCATTAGCTACAATGTCAGCTATGGATGGGTCTAATGGCGCACCCTCATCAATAGTCTTCTTTAAAGCTTTATATGTGCTTTTAGGAAGCCTTTCCTTCATAACTGCATCATTGAATACATTTGAACCAAATAGAGTGGTTATATTCCCATCTGAGCTACAGTTTTTCTTCATTACCATCTTAAACTCCTCCTAAATTATAGTTTTACAAAAAAAGACAAGGCGCCCCTTAAATTAATTAAAATTAATTTAAAGAACGCCTTTGCTCTCTAAATAATTAACGCTTCATATTTAATGTATGTATTTTATCATATAACCAAACTGTTTACAAGTAATAATCTAAATAATTTTCTAGTTTTTTAGAAACCACTAAGTTGACATGGTAAATGCAGCCTTGTACTCATGCACCCCTTAAGACACTGTTCCTATGTAACTTTTCTTAAACAGTACAACAAATTGAAAACCGACACCGTCGCCGTAGAGAAAATCCACAGTAATTAACCCTCTCTAGCGTCTTATTTCATTTATCAATGAAGTCATTAAGAAGCCGCACAGCCAAATCTGCGTTATTATCTCCTTCCGAAAAAACATATGAATAATAAGCGGTAATTTCGTTATCCTCATCTTTATAGCATAGGATATTATATCCTCTGTACAGCGTAAGAACTTGTGCCTTGTCAGTAGAATAAATCTCAATGAACATGTCAAAATCACTTGCATTAAAACTTGATAACGTCCGATTGGCTCGCCATTCATATTCATTAAACAATGATGTAATCCGTCCAAACATATCATCGTCCACAGTCTTTGACGGATAGATAAAGGTGCTGGTATTGTTTTCATTTGTGAAAAATGCCTTATGCAAATACAGATAATCGTTATTTTTGTGCATATCTGTCAGCAGGGTAATTATCTCATTGTTGACAGATTCATTTCCCATTGTATCCGGCATTGCGTTTTTTAGTTCATTATTCATAGAATTATATAGAGAATCATCTTGTTGATTGCGATTAAAAAACAATCCAACCGCCAACCCGATAGATACCCCTATGATAAGCACTAATAAATAGCTGATGATTTTTTTACCACGCATAATGCCTTCACCTCTTCAATAAATCCCATTTTTATACTAAACGAAAAAAAACGCATTTTGTTCCATGGGAAATTGACATTGCAGAGCCTAAGGTGTTATTTCTATTATCTTAGTTAACCCTGAGTTAAATGCCACAGTTCCCATATTCATAATTTTATCTTCTTTAATATTCTTGAATTTGTTTCTCTCCAGGCTTCCCAAAATAATATACTTCACTTGGTATTTCTGAAGCAGCTTTTTTGTTTCACTGTGGCTGTCACCTTCATAGATTGATGAAATATCCTCGGACCTCTCATTGGGGATATCAGGTCCTCCCCTCCACAGCCATTCATGTCCAAACCAACCCAGCACCGTAGGCAGCCCTGTGGACATGGATATCCTCTCATAGTCTGTATATCCGTCTCCGTTGGCTTCTAATATTACCGGCTGCCCCTTGACATTTTCGTTTAACCATTTTACGGCTTCATAATCGTCAGCATGGAGCCGCCTTAGAAAGTCAAGCCCATATAAGCCTTTGTAATTTGAAGGTTTTACGGATGTATAATAACCCTTGACTGCATAATAGGGAAACTGCATGGGCAATAAAAGTACGATGGCTAATATAATTGTATATATTATCTTTAATGACTTTTTCTTTACAGCCGAATGAGTTCTTACGGCAATATATCCTCCGGCAATTCCCAGCATAATAAAGGATTGGTACACCAGCTTGAACATGGTATTTGCCCGGTGGTATTCAACACCGTATATATCCCTTACGTACACTATTTCCGGAATTATTACAAGGCCGAAGGCAGATATCAACAGTATTGAAATAAAAATATCCGATTGATGGGTATTTAAAAAGAAATCCTTAAATTTGTTCCTTCTTTCACCAGCGCCATGCTGCTCTTTTCCTTTATTTGATACGAGCAGGAATATTTTAAAGAACACCGTCAGCAAAAGCTGATACCCCCATAGAATGAGCAATTGATACAGCGGAGTTCTTGCCTGAACCAGGCCCACTCCCCCTGTCATGTTGACAAAATTCAGGGTATAGGGAATCATAACAAGCCTGGATAAAAGAAAGATATACAATACATTTTTCAGTACGTTTAAGATGGTCTTCTTATTCAAGCCTTTATCCATAGACTCCCGGTATATAAAGGCAAAGAGGGTTACCGTAATGTATATGGGCAAGTCCCAGGCATTGGTCATATAAAAAAGCCCCAGCATAAGGCCTGCTATATATTTAAATTTATTAATGGGAATGCTTCCTATTATATAAGCCAAAATAAACATCAGCATTGTTAGGACATAGGGTATATCGGACACATGGCCGTGAAGGTCGGATACCACAAAGGAATAAAAAGGAAACTCATGAATGGTTTTATCGTTGGTTTCCGGATTATAGCCTATGTACCTTGTGGAATCGGCATAAAAATACCTGTCAACCTCTCCCTTATAAAGGTTAGCCTCCTTAGCCAAAGGCAATGCCGTTGCAAATATAAATGTGTGGAAGGTCCCGCCGAAGGTAACCAGCATGGAGGATATGATTCCCGCGGCTATGATTCTCTTCATATTTTCCTTTTTTAAAAGGAAAAGTACATTTGAAGCTATGGAAAAGGTCATCATAAAGGTAAAGGAAAATATCATTGCCAGCATTATATTGTATCCGGTGGAGGATTCAACATCTATCAATTTAACGAGAAATGCGCATATGTAATGACCATAATAGTAATAATTTATGGATTTGCCCGACAGCCACATGTCAACAGGGGGCATGAATTCAGTTTTAAGTATGGAATTTACAAAGCCGTAATCCATGAATTTTTCAAGTCCGTAAATATCGGGATGGAGCCCTCTTACATAGCACCAGATTAGAAGAAATACTAAAAATCCGATTTCTTCCCAAATTATAATTTTTCTATTTTCATTATATATACTTATAAGATACCGATAACCCTTTTTATATACAAGTATAAATAGGGCAAACAGTATCAATACCGAAAATATGCTTATCCTAAAAAAAGGTACGAGTCTTAATGAAGATAAAATCCATAACACATAGGAAGAAAGAAGTATTCCTATAGCCTTTGAAAATATATAGCCTTTATCAAAAAACTTACTGAAGACAGTGCGGGTTAATGGAAGGAATATTATGCCTATAACAGTTAAGTAAAACCACCATCTTATGATAATTGAAATATCACTTTCCATCCTTTTCCCCTCCTTTTATGGCCCACAGTGCCGCATTTATTCCCTCTCTTATGGCATAGTTCATACCCCTGTCCTCAGGATAAATATTGCACATGCTGGCAGTATACAAGCCCTTAACCGGCGTTTCAAATCCGGGCTTTATCTTTGAATAACCTAATTTTATAAGGGGCTGGGCATATTCATCCTTAAAGACCGTCATATTTTTTATCATATCCTTATTAAATTCAGGATTAATTTTTTTAAGGTGGGGAAGATATTCCTCCAATAATTCCTCATCATTCATATTATATCTTTTGTTATCCTTAAACAAATAATCCGAAATATAAAGTATATTATTATTGCCGTAGAGCTTTTTATCCAGAAGATTGGTGTGCTCAATAAGGCCTCCGAAGGGTATGCTTTCATCCCCCATGTTAAGCCAGTAATATCCGGTAAAAGGTTTATCAAGGGTAAGGATTGTACATACAACTGAAGTATATTCTATATTGCTTTTCTCTTCTCTATAATTTTTTGGCAATATACCCTCACTGAGCTTTAAAAAAACAGGCAAAGGCGTGGTGCAAATAACAGCATCATATGAGAATTCTCCACAGGCTGTGGATAAAATGATGCTTTCTCTTTTATCAATGTTTTTGACGGGACAATTGAGAACTATGTTTGCCCCTTTTTCATTAAGAATCAATTCCAGCCTGTCTAAGAGGGTTTTAGTGCTCCCTTTAATGTAGCCTAAGGCTTCCTTTCCCTTTTCCTTTGATGAACCCCTGAGCTTAATCTTTCCCCAAAACCAGGACATGGATATATCTTTGTACTGCCCTTCAAATTTGGATACTAAAAGAGGCTTCCATACATTCTCGTATACCCTTTTTCCTGCATGCTTTTGTATCCATTCATGGGCTGTAATACCCTCAAATGACCTATAATCCTTCGTTCCCATGAGTTTTAAAATTGTAAGGCCAAACTTCATTTTATCCATGAATGGAAGTGGCTTGAATTTAAGCAGTGATATGGGAGTTCCGAAATCAAAGGTTCTGCCGCCGGAGAAAAAGCCCATTTTGCTTATATGCCACTGAATTTCATCATAGAGATCTATTTCTTTCATCAATTTCATTATGTGTTTATCGGATTTGAAAAAATGATGATAATATTTCTCAAGGTATGTATTTTCATATTTAAAAGCTCCGGCAATTCCGCCGATTTTATCACTGCTTTCGATTATCTCAACTTCGTGGCCTTTGTTTAAAAGCTCCAAGGCTGCCGAAAGACCCGTCATACCTGCGCCGACTATACCAATCTTCATTTGTTCACCTTCTCACCCTGTATTGTTGAAACATTTATTCCGCTTGTAACCAATACATACACGCCGATAATGAGCGTATACAGGTTCATTATTATATGTGTTAATGCAGAAAGCATTCCTGCAAGCTCTCCTGTCAGTCCAAAGAGAGACAATATTATTACCATGGTGCCTTCAAATACTCCTATGCCTCCCGGTGTCACGGGAAAAACCTTGGTAAGGGTGGCTACCATTGTGGCAAAGGCCGCAGCCAATGGGTTCATAGCTCCTCCTAAAGATAATAGTACAAAATAAGTCACTAAACCGTCGCATATCCATATAAGTGATGAATATATTAATAGGGTTATGAATTTTACCCTGTCCTTTATGCTGCCTTCCAATGCATTTATAAGCTGCAGCAGGAGATTTTTAATCTTTTCATTTTTTAATGCCGATACTTTGAATTTATTTTTCATAAGGTATTGAATTACAAAAAAAGCAATTATGAGAAAGGCCACACCAATAAATATAAGGTTGAAAAACCATGGTGGCATGCTTACTTTATTCAATACATATATGCCTGAAATTAAAAGCACAACATAAACGCCCAGAACATCAAAAAAACGGTCCAAAAAAACCGAAGGAAGGGTGCTTGAGTAGGAATGATTGAATTTATTTTTTAAGTAATAAGACCTGGCTATATCCCCGATCTTTGCAGGGACGATTATATTCAAGGTGTTGCCTAAATTATAAGCTTTAAATGAATCCGCCACGCCAATGAATACACCATTATCCTTCAACATATACTGCCATTTGTATGCCCGAAGGAGCATATCCAAAGTGTATGTTGCAAGGGATATTAATATCCACCAATAATTCAAATTGCTCATATAAAAGGCTATGTTAGACAGGCCTACTCTTTTTAAAATTATGTACAGCAATGCCCCGCCTAAAAAAACACTCAAGGCAATGCTTATTATTTTTTTATTCTTCATGATGTTCAATTTCCTTCTTAATTATATAAAGTGGCCTGTTTTTGCTTTCATCATACATCCTGCCTATATATTCACCTAATATGCCTACGGATATGAGCTGAATACCGCCTAAAAAAGTCAGTGTTGTCATTATAGATGCCCATCCGTACACAAGATTTTTTCCGCCAACTATCCTGTAAATTACCGCATATAAGAATATAACTATTGATACTATTACAGCAAAGAAACCCAAATACTGAGATATTTTCAGCGGCTTTATAGAAAAGGAAGCAATACCGTCCAATGCGAATTTCAGCATCTTTTTTAAAGGGTATTTTGTAACTCCGGCAAATCTCTCTTTTCTTTCATATTCAATAGGTATCTGCTTAAAGCCTGCCCAGGCAACCATTCCCCTTATGAATCTGTTTCTCTCGGGCATGCTCTTTAAAACCTCGGCTACCTTTCTGTCTATAAGCCTGTAATCTCCGCTGTCCAAAGGTATTTCAACATCGGATAATTTGGCTAAAACCCTGTAAAACAGCTTTGCAGTCAATAGCTTGAATTTTGATTCTCCCAGCCTCTTTTTCCTTTTGGCATATACTACTTCATAGCCTTCCTCCCACAGCTTAACCATGTCGGCAATCAATTCGGGAGGGTCCTGCAAATCCGCATCTATTACAACTATCGCATCCCCCTTGGCTTTGTCAATGCCGGCGGTTACAGCCACCTGGTGTCCGAAATTCCTTGAAAAGCTATAAACCCGGACAGTCTTATCATTATCTGCAATAGCAGACAAAAGTTCAAGGGTTTTGTCCTTGCTTCCGTCATCAACAAAGACAAATTCATAATTCATATTTATTGAATCCAAAACACTTTTTAATCTTGCATAGCATTCGTTTACAACCTCTTCTTCAAAATACATGGGGACTACGACTGATAAAAGCTTTTGTGACATTTAATCCTGCCTCCATATTTTAAGTTAATCTTAAGTCTATAACCTGTTCTATTTACTTTTAAGTATCATAAATATTAGTGTAACTAAACCACTTCTATAATAATTTATTTGAAAATCATTGTCTATCAAATATGTAATATAGTATAAAATTTGCTTTGTAAATTTTATACTGAAATGAATCTTATAAGGATTAATTTACCGTAATGCCGGATTTCTTTGTGACATTAAATATAAGGACCTGAAAATCTTATCATATTTTTACATATTTTATATTCCCTTTTGTTCCCATATTCATACAGCTGAATATACTAATACTATCTATGTATATTTGGAGGGGTAAAAATGCCGTACCCAACGCGGGAATTGTTTGCGAGGATTATAAAATGTGAAGCCGGCGGCGAAGGAGACAATGGAATGAAAGCCGTTGCCGCCGTACTGATGAATAGAGTGCACGTACCTTATGGCGAATATCAGAGAGTCAATCAGGGAGATTTAAGAAAGGTTATTACCCAGCCGGGCCAGTTTGACTGTATGCGTTCTGTTTTAGGCGGAGTGCCTAATTATCAGACCATATGGGCAAGCCCGCCTGAACAGATTCACTATGATATTGCCGACTGGGCCATGGCAGGAAACAGGTTTTCAGGTATAGGCGAAGCATTATGGTATTTCAATCCCTTTGTCCCCACATGCCCTACCATATTTCCCCGTAATGGCTCAGGCTCAATAATCAACCGAATTGGTGAACATTGCTTTTATATACCCACAGCCCGCTACAGGGAAACCTAATATATTTAAGGAGGAAAATAAATGTATCCATATTTTTACCCAAGTTACTTCGGGAAATCTCAAGCTTCCGATAATAAATACGGCGATGACTTATCGGTACAGCGCCCGCAGGACTTAAACCTTCCGCCTATAGCAGGAAATACTGCAGGAATGCCTGTGGAATCAGTACCCCATGCTCCTACCACAATGTTTTCCATGCCGCCTATAATCACTCAGACGGCACAGCCGGGACAGCACCAATCGCCTGTGGATTTCATTCAGCAAGCTCAGCAGCAGATGGGCCAGTCCCCAGTGGATTTTATTCAGCAGGGTCAGCAGACCCAGCCGCCTCCTCAGGTCAATATACCGCCGCAAGTACAGCAGGTTCCCGACTTTTTCCAGACTGATGAAACTCCGGTAATGGATCCTCAATTCACCCAGGGCTTCTTGAGGACACAGATAGGAAAAAAAGTTAAGGTGGAATTCTTAATAGGCACCAACACCACGACGGACAGAATCGGCACCCTGGTAGGAGTAGGCATAAGCTATATATTAATAAGACTTGCTGAGACTGACGACATACTTTTAGCTGATATGTATTCAATCAAATTCGTTACATTCTACCTGTAATATTTTGTTTTTTAAAAAAATTTCGGTTTTTTAAAACGACATAAGTAATAAATTATAATAAATTAAAAGCAAGCCGAAGCTATGACTTAATGTATAGATTCGGCTTGTTTTTAGCTGCTTATATTTAAAGCCTATTTAATACCTCCATATCTCTTCCTGCAATGCCTTCACCGCCGAATACTGTAAGGTAAAAATTTATTATGGATATAAATTATTGATTCACATTGATTTGAATAATTGTGTTTTTTCTCTGTAAAATATATAATAATATCTGGACTTAACATTTTTAACACATTCTTAACAAAAACTTAACATATTTGGGGGAGTATCATGAAAGAATTAATTTTCGGTCTCCTGGGCGGTACCGCATTGTTGATGTATGGAGTAGACAAAATGGGAGAGGGCCTGGAAAAAGCTTCCGGTGAGATGATGAAAAAGATACTTACAGTCCTTACAGGCAGAGTATGGAGCGCATTTTTAGTAGGTACCCTGCTTACAGCTTTAGTTCAGAGCAGTACAGCCATTACAGTTCTTACGGTGGGTTTCGTCAATGCTGGATTAATGAAGCTTCCTCAGGCCATAGGAATTATTTACGGCGCTAATATAGGAACCACCATTACAGCCCAATTAATGGCCTTCAGTTATCAATTCAAGCTAACAGATGTGGCTTTGCCCATTCTTGCCTTTGGTTTCATGTTGAATTATTTTGCCAAGAACAAATCACTTAAGAATATAGGCGATGCCATAATGGGATTTGGAATAATGTTTTTAGGTTTGAAAATACTGAATTCCGGAATACCTTTTATGCAGCAAAGCGAAACCTTAAGATATTTCTTTGAAAATTATGCTTCAAATCCTGTAATTGCAATAGTCTTAGGTGCGGTAGCCACCGCCATGGTCCACAGCAGCGCCGCGACGGTAGGCCTTGTTATGGTTTTAGGACAGGCAGGCCTTATTGACCTTCAATCCTCTATTTGCATTATGCTGGGAGATAATATAGGAACGTGCATTACGGCACAGCTCGCCAGTATGGCGGGAAACATATATGCAAGAAGAACGGCATGGGCTCACACATTATATAATATTTTCGGCGTAGTTCTTGTAGCTTTGATTCTACCTCTCTTCGTTAAAATAGTTGAGAGTACCACTGTTTATCTTCAGCCTGCATCGGATATAAGCGCACAAATTGCAAATTCCCACACCATCTTCAATGTATTAAGCGCCCTTTTGTTCCTGCCGATAACAAAGCACTATGTGAGGTTTTTGGAGCTGGTCATCAGGGGCAAGGGCAAGGATGATGAAGATGCGCCCAGATATTTAAACAAGCTTCTTTTAAATACCCCTCTTGCAGCTTTTAAGGCATCTTTAGCCGAAATGGTATGGGGTGCTGAAATAACCAAGGGAATGGTAGGCAATTTAATGGAAGCTCTGTATTCAAAGGACCAAAAGAAACTGGACTCTGTGAGAAGAAGCGAGGAAAAAATAAACCGGCTGCAAAAGGATATAATCTCCTACATAGTCGATATCTCAAAAGAACCCTTGAGTGATTCGGAATCAGCCATGATACCTGCAATGGTCAGCGCCATTAACAATATTGAAAGAATCGGTGACCATGCCATGGATATTTTGGGTTTGACGAGGAACATGATAGAAAAAAACCTTGCTTTTTCAAATGAAGCCATGGATGAAATTAAAGAGCTTCAGGGTGTGGTATCCGAAATGTTCGACAACACAATTTTAATGCTGAAAGAAAATGATATAAACTATGCCTTTAAAACAGCTGAACTGGAAAGCACTGTCGACCGGATATGCAAAGAGCTTCTTGACAACCACCTATGTCGATTGGAAGACGGCAGATGCACCGTAGAAGCCGGAGTTATTTATTCGGATATAATTAACTATTTTGAGAGGATTGCAGATCACATATATAAGGTCTGCACATTGGCAAGCGAAAAATTTCAAACTATATCAAGATAAATATAAAATGCTGTATCCTCAGGATAATCCAAAAGATACAGCATCTTATATTTTACTAAATTTGACCTGTGGTTTTAAAATGCAGCTTTGATACCAATGACAATTTTTCACGCTCATAGGTTTCAACGAATTTTCTTGCCGCCTCAACAGTCATAGCCGATGCGCCTTTTGGGAATTCCATTTGAAATGCTTCTTCTAATTGCTTAATCCTTGACACGAATTCATCCCTTGCAAGAATGCTGGCAGCAGCAACGGCTGTATTTTCTTCTGCCCTTGGTCTTTGAAAAAGTGTTATGGTTTTCCCTTTTTCCATAAGAGCATTTTTTATTAAATTTTCATCGCCAAACTGGTCGGATAAAACGTACTTGCAATCCACTTTGGATAATACATTTTCTATTACCCTGGCATGTCCCCAGGCCAAGAGCTTGTTTAAATTTTTTATCTTCTCATAAAGCTCATTATATTTTTCGTTGCCTATTACAACAACAGAATAAGGGCATACCTTCTTTATAGACTCCGCCAGCTTTGCTATCTGTTTATCCGTCAATCTTTTGCTGTCATCTGCCCCCATAGCCTTTAGCTTCCTTGCATTTTCCTCATTTACATACACTCCGGCAATAACTAACGGCCCGAAATAATCACCTTTTCCCGATTCATCGGTACCTATCAATTCTGCCGGATCGGCGCCGTTGTCATCCCTTATCTTTCCTCTGCTTTCTCCCGTTATGTACTGCAGCAGTTCTCCGTCCTTTATCTGGGACGTATCCGGCCTTAAGCCCTTCTTGCTCTCGTAAATCCTCATGACGGACTTTTTGTCTTCCCTCACTATATCAAACTGCAGCCCGTAATTTATCTCCCTATATTCTCCGACGGTATATCCGCCTTCCTCCAAATGTTCCTTCATTTCATCATAATATTCAAACTTGTTCTTTGCCAACTCTCACCCCTCCTTCATTTTATACGGGTTCAATTTGTAAAGAGCTTTCCGGCCGGAAAATCTTCCTGATTTTAACGGCCGCGCTCGCCGTCCTGGCTCCGCTTGTCGCTTCTTTACAAATTGAGCCCTTACCAACTGTGATCCCGTTTCGGATTTAGCCACAAAAACTCGTACATGGCAAAAGTCATAACTTGCTAACGCTCCCAAACAATGACTTTTGCTTCATATACTTCGTTAACAGACACACGGCATTTACGCTATTATTTCCGGCTTTGCAAATAAAAACATTCATATGAGCTGGATTACAAATACGATTCCATTCACGTCTCGCCGCCACTGGCTTCATCTAAATACCAACTAGGCCGCCCTCGCATAAGTTGGGACATTCAGCTAATGTAAGGTAACACTAATTTTAGATTGTTTGAGCGACAAAAAGTTTAAAAATTCTTGCATTTTCAAGGAAGGGAGCCATGAACTTGCAAAATCCGAATACGCAATGAATGTTCAAAATTTATACGCCCCTTGACGCTGCTGTTTAATTAAACAGGTCCATACCGATTTTTACGAAGAGTAAAATAAATACCACTACCAGCACAGGCTTTATGATTTTAGAGCCGTTTTTGAGGGCAAGTCCGGAGCCTATCCAGTGTCCCAGAATTCCAAAGAAAGCTGCGGGTATTCCTACAAGGAACATGATTTTTCCGCCGGCTAAGAATGTGAACAGCGCGGCTATATTAGAGGCCAGATTTACAAGCTTGGCGTTTCCGGCAGCCATTGTCATAGAAAATCCCATCAGCCCCGTATAGGTTAATATTAAAAATGTACCGGTGCCGGGGCCGAAGAAACCGTCATAGGCACCTATTATAAGTCCGGATAATATGGATAATATAATAATCTTTTTATCGGATAGTTGTATTTCCTCATTGTTTTTTTCTCCGAAGTTTCTTCTTGTCAATAAGAATATGGCGATTATGGGCAAGAGCACTATAAGGCAGTATTGAAGATATATGTCGCTGAGCATAAGGGCTGCCCTTGCTCCTAAGTATGAACCGATAAGGGCGCTTATAACGGAATAAGCTGCAGTTTTCATGTGGTACTGCTTGTTTTTAATAAACCTGTAGGTGGAAAAAACCGTTCCTATTGCCGAGGAAAACTTATTTGTGCCGTAGGCAAAATGGACGGGAAATCCGGCAAACAAATATGCAGGGAGGGAGATAAGTCCTCCTCCGCCTGCTATGGAATCAATAAAACCTGCTAAAAAAATCAATGGGCATACGATTATGAAGGTCTGTAACGTCACTTGCATTTTATTACCTGCTTTTCTACTATATATTTGGATCCAAACATAACATCGATTATGTTTCATTCCATATCTTGCCTAAGTTACAATAAGAGGAGTATTGGGGTCTGACACACCTGCTTTGGAGCATTGTAGGGCCTCACAAATTTATAACCTGTCCCTTGATGTCCTTTTCTAAAATATCCTTAAACCATTTATGGCATGTGAATATGAAAACCTGCCGCTTTTTTGATATATCCTTTAATAAGGTCAGGACATTGTTAAGCCTGAAGCTGTCCCAGTTGACCAGGGCTTCATCTAAAAATAAGGGGAAGCTTTCCTTTTTATCATCGAGATGATCCAATAAGCCTAAGCGAAGAGAAAGGTAAATCTGCTCCTTTGTGCCCCGGCTTAAGGCTTTGTTTACATCTATGGTTTCCTTCGTGTCTTTTAGCCTTACCTCCAGGTAAGTGTCTGTATCCTCAAGAATATAAAGCCTGTCATAGCGTCCACCCGTTATGGTTTCAAGATATTTCCCGGCCCTTAAAAGAATGTCGGGCTGATTTTCATCTCTGAATTTACGGTCCGAAAAGGCTATTATATTTTTCATCAATTGAAGGCGGTCCCTTTCAATTGCATTTCTTTTTCTCAAAATTTCAAGGCTTTCAATTTCACCCTTAATATCATCGGCAGCCCGCTCTTCCTGCCTCTGCTCCATTTCCTTTAACTTAGAACCGGCTTCCATATTTAAATTATTCAAAAGATTATCCAGCTGTTCCCGTTCTGCCTTAGCCCTTGCCAGGGACTCCTCATCCAGAATAAATTCAGGCTGGCCACTTAGCTTATTTATTTCCTCAATTATACCCTCAAGGCCTATGTATTCCCTTTCTAATTCCCCTTTTATATTATGAGCCCTTTGCCTGAAATCCCTAAGCTCTTCTAATTTCAAAAGCTTCTCATGGTTATTTTCTCCGTCTAAGGTCTGTATTCCTTTTAATATTTCTTCTTTTAAATAAATAGTTTCTTTCAGCTCTTTCTGGATTTCTTCAACTGCCTTCTGGATTTCATTAAGCCTGGCAAGACAATTATTATGGATATTGTAATTTTCTTCAGCCTTATCCATTAGATTATCCAGCATATTTATGGTACTTAAAATATCTCCGCTGCCTTTCAAGGAGAGAATATTTAAAAGCACCGATATTTCTTGCTGTCCTTTGCTTAGTCTTTTATCTATAATATCTTTTTTATTTTTTATCTCTTCCCAGTCATTCAACAATGATTTTAACGTATTCACATCCACAAGGAGGCTGTCGTCCGGTTCTTCAAGCCTCAAAGCTGCAATATTTAAACCCTTAAGAGATGCTTTAACTTTGTTCAGCGCCTCTTCCCTCAAGGTGTCAAGCTTTCTTAACTGCTTTTCTTCTTCCTTTAAACCTGAACCCTTATTGACTTTGCTTTTTTGTGAATAAGCTGCATACAAGGTTATAATTCCGGTTGAAAATACAAGAGCAAAAATTACTTTTATAAGGCTTCCGGTGCTTAATACAAAGCTTGTCAAGCCTATGATAATGAGAAGTGCTGAAATTATATAAAACATAATACCCTCATCTGCTTGAGCATGGCTTTTTCTCGCCGCCATCCTTAAATTATGCTCTTTATAATTGTAGTTTGCCTTTTTGAATGAGCTAAGGCCGGCTCTTAATTCTGCTTCATCTATGGCTTTAAGTGCCTTCAGGGATTCTGACGTCCAGCCTCCTTGCAGGCATTCCTTTGCTTTATTCACAATTCTGTCTTTAAAACGGAGCAATCCATTGCTCAAATCCGAGGCTGCATTAATATCGCTTATGTTTTGCCCGTAGGATTTTATGGCAAGCTTTATTTTATCCCTGTTTTCATAAATAAGCTTGTCCAATGGAGAGTACACATCAAGCTTTGACTCCGTTTCATTTTTAGTTAATACTGCTTCCTTGAGTTTTTTATCAAGGTTATCTGTTTTTATATCAAGCCTTTTTAATTCTTCGCGCGGGTTTTGAGGCAGAAAATCATAATTTTTTGCCCCTTCTGCTTTTTCATTTAATTCCTTTAAATTTTGAAGCTTCTTTTTTACAGGGTGAAGCCTTTCGGTTTTATCCATAAGAAATATCAGCCGGGATTTTCTCTCGATTATGTCCGATATTTCATCCTTAATTTCATCCAGCCTTTTTGAAATACCGCTTATTCTTTTTTCGTTTTCCAAGGAATCCGTAAGCTTTTTATTAAGCTCCTTTAATTCTTCTTTAAGCTTTTTATCCATGGGGTTCCCATGCCTGTCCGGCCTCCACAGGCTGTTAGACTCCAAAACTAATTTTGATATGACCTTTGAAACAGGCTGAATAAAGGAAGCATACTGCCCGCCCAGCAGTTGATCCTGTACCTTCTGCCACACCGAGTTATGGGGAAAACGAAGCTGTTCCAAAGTAATGGAATAAATCTCATCAAATACCTGCCGGGGCAGGTATTCAGCCCCTTCTATGGCATTGTTTCCAATAGGTATCAGCTTTTCATCCTTGATAATTTTGCCTTCAGCCGTGCTCTTTAAACGCCGGTTTACCTCCATAGTGCTTCCGTCATTTAAAGTCAGGCCTGCGCTGCACTCACCTTGACTTTGCCCCCAGGGTATGTAAGGATTTAAATCCCTTGAAGCAGGATTCCAGCCGTAAATAAGGGTATTTATCATATTAAAAACCGTTGATTTTCCCGCTTCATTATTTCCGTATACCACTATTATGTCTTGTGTTATTTCAGGGGACTCCCAGTCTTCAAGACAGCCAAAGCTCTTTGCTTTAATGCTTTTAAACTTCATTGCCATCCCCTCCTGTCATTCTGTAAACAACCTCGGCTTCCATATTATCAAGGAGGCTTTTCAGATAATTGATTGTCTCTTCCTCATTTCCCCCCATGAACCCTGCAAGGCTGTCAGGCTTTAAGCTTAATAAAAGCCGGGGATTTTCTTTGATATCATCCAGGATTTTAAGGGCTGCTCCTATAACATGGGTACCTCCCGCATATTCCTTCAAGTCAATGGATCTTTGCAAATCATCGCAAATCAATTCAAAAGATACAGCTCCTAATCTATCCTTTAAGCTGTCCTGAAGCTCCTCAACATTTTCCTCATTTTTAAGCTCTTTATAAAGGGGGCTGCTGCCTTTCAAAATCCCCCTTAAAATAAGCTTTTTATCATAACCCTTTTCATTTATATACCCGGTAACAGAAGAATAGATCTTATCCTCCAGTCTCTTAAAATCATAGGCATCAGATATGTCATCAATAAGAACTGTATCCCAAATGATAGGGGACAGTTCATGAAAGTTTATCTTTAACCCATTATTTTCCTCTATCTCCACCAGATAAGCACCCTTCGGCCCCGTTTCATTGGGATTTCTTCCTATTAAATTTCCCGGATAAACTGCCATAGGTTTGTCCAGAATCTCCGCTCTTTTATGTATGTGACCCAGTGCCCAATAGGAATAATCAAGGCCCTTCAAATCCTCCAAAGAGCAGGGTGCGTAATTTTCATAGCCCAAAGACACCTTAAGGCCGGTTACAAAGGTATGCAAAAGACCTACATTAGGCACACCAGGCACTGCCTTTCCAAAGGCTTTTGCAAGATTTCTGCCTTCTCTTTTGCTTTCATGGCCTGCTCCGTGAACGACGCCAACTACATTTCCATCAGTATCCTTTACAAAAACCTTCTCCGGTTCTGCCCTGTCAAATATATATACATACTCCGGCCACTTCATGAAATTGAACTTATGTATAATAGCTTCAGGGTCATGATTTCCTGCTGCATAAAAAACCATTATGCCTGCATCATTAAGCCTGTCCAATTGCTCATATAAAAATTTAGCCGTTTTGTAGCTTAAATTATCGTTATCAAACAAATCTCCGGCTATTAAAAAAGCATGGGCAGCTGACTTTACAGCCAGCTCTACCCCTGCTTTAAATGCATTTTGCATGGATTCTTTTAATAATCTTCTGACCTCTTCATTCCTTGACAAAAAAGGTGTGTCAAAATGGATATCGGCCATATGCAAAAACCTAAATGCCATACTAAAAACCCCGCTGATTCTAAAATTTATAAAGAAGTTTTTATAATGTCCCCTTCTTTAAGGGAATTTCCCGGGTTTAATATATATTTGTCCCCGGCCTTCAAGCCTTCGGTAACTTCCGCATCAAAATCCGTTTCAAAGCCTGTTTTAACAAATCTTTTCACAGCCTTGCCGCCTTCAGCTACAAATACATATTTCTGTCCGTCCGCATCTGTCTTGATTGAGTCTAAGCCAACAGATACCACATCCGTAACTTCATCCAATATAATATCTACATCAACTTCATATCCAATCCTTATGGATTCATCGATATCATTAATCAAAACATCAATATATATCCTGGATTCCTTGTTGCCCCCGCTTACTTTAACCTCGGCAAGCTCACCGATTTTAGATACGGTGCCGGAATATTCCTTGTCCACTCCTTTTATCTTTACAACAGCCTTTTGCCCTGTTTTTATCTTTACGGCATCATACTGGTTTACCTCCACCTCTACCTTGTATGAAGCCGGGTCGCATACAATTATTGTATTGTTATCCTGATTGGGATATTCATTCTTTACGATATCGAATTTGACTACCCTTCCGTCCATATCGGCAGTTATGGTGCTGTCGGCAATCTTTTTATTGAGGTTTTCAATTTCGGTATTTGATAAATCCCTCTGGCTTTTCTGAGACACCTCCGAGCTGTTCCTCTTTGCATTTTCAAGCTGAATCTCCATATACTCAACCTGGTTTTCAGCATCGCTGAAGGCTTTCTTGGAGGCATCATAATCAAATTTTGATATATAGCCGCTGTCATAAAGTGATTGATTGGCTTCGAATTTCTTCTTTAAATCCTCATAATCGCTCTTAGCCTTTTCTAAGTTTATTTCAGCCTGCTTTATGGAATTATCCGAGGTTACCGAGGTATTATTAAGGTTTTCCCTGGCAGTATCATAATTTATGACAGCTCTTTTCAGCTGATACTCCAGATCAGTTGTATCAAGCTGAGCCAGCACCGTTCCCTTTTTAACATCGTCGCCTTCCTTTACGAAGACATCCACCACCTTTTGAGTGGTATCCAATATATGATTTTCGCTCTCTTCTGCTTCAATGTAGCCTGTAACTACTATTGTCCGCGCCAGATTATTCTTTGAAGCTGTTCCTTCCATAACGCTTAAAGGCTTGGGATTGCTCAATAATACAACTGCGGCTAACGCTGCTGCTGCCAAAAGTATCAAAATTATAACCCATTTATTTATTTTTACATTTTTCTGAGCTGCTACAATGCCTGTCTCATTCTTTAAGCCTGGCTTCATATGAATTTTTCACCTCTTCTAAAGCAAATGTTTCTAAACCTAATTATAATAATAATATGATAATACTTGAACAGTTATTGAAAATTTATGGCAATTCAGTTGTTGACAAATTTGACCATTAATTATGGGCAAAATATAAATTATTCCTGCCCTCACCTGTTTTATCATGTAATCCTATTCTATCAAATAGCAAATCTTTAGTAAACTCCTGAGCAATATATAGATTTTTGCTTTTTAACCCTTCATGTGTACTATGTTTATAAAGCAATTCATAATTTTATAATTTCTATAAGTCATCCTTACTGATTTTATACATAATTATAATTGTAGAGAAAAATCAGGAGGTTATCATGTTTATTCATGTAGTAAAGCCCGGAGATACTCTCTGGAAAATCGCAAATTATTATCGTGTGCCTATATCAGGAATAGTGGAGGTCAATGGACTGCCAAATCCAAATCTTCTATTAATCGGACAGTCCCTTATCATTCCCGTCGAAGATACTTTATATACAGTAAGATGGGGCGATACATTATGGAAGATTGCACAGTCCTTTGGAACTACGGTTCAGGAAATATTGCAAATCAACAACATAGCAAATCCCTCAAACATCCTGCCCGGCCTTACCCTATATATCCCTTCACCCAAGCATACCATCGGCTATGGCGAAACTTTATCCCAGATTGCCAGAATGTATGGCATATCAGCACAAACCTTGGCAGAAGCAAATAATATTGAAGACCCGAATATGATATATCCCGGAACAGTACTTGTTATACCTCGAAAAGAAAGGCCGGTAATTGAAGTTAACGGATACATTTACCAGTACGGCGAAAGGGGGGCTGAAATTGTCAGGGAAGATGGCAGACACTTAACTTACTTAAGTCCCTTTGCATATAGAATAATGGAAAACGGCAATCTTGTTCCCATTGCTGATGCTCCTTCCATAGCAGCAACCTATGATACAAATACTGTACCGATGATGTCCATAACGAATTTCACATCTACCGAACTGGGTGAAAATCTCGCGCACGTAGTTTTATCAAGCCGGGGTGTACAGGAAGTTCTCCTTGCCAATATCATCAATATAATGAAGGAAAAAAGATATATGGGTTTAAATGTAGATTTTGAAAATGTTCTCCCAGAAGACCGGGAGCCTTATAACCGGTTTTTAATGCTGGCGGTTGAACGGCTGCACCCATTAGGATACTTTGTTTCCAGTGCCCTTGCTCCTAAAGTAAGCGCAGAGCAGCAGGGACTTTTATACACTGCGCACGATTACGAAGCCCATGGACGAATTCTTGATTTTGTAATCCTGATGACTTACGAGTGGGGCTACCGGTTAGGTCCTCCTCAGGCGATCTCTCCTCTTAATCAGATTAAACGCGTACTTGATTATGCAGTTTCCGTTATTCCAAGGGATAAAATCTTCTTTGGCTTCCAGCTATATGCGCGCGACTGGCTGCTGCCCCATATCAGAGGCCAGGAAGCTCAGACCTTCAGCCCCCAGGAGGCTGTAATAAGGGCTACAAATAATAATGCGACTATACAATATGATACAGCTGCCCAATCTCCCTTTTTCCGTTACACAGACCGGCAGGGCAGAAACCATGAGGTCTGGTTTGAAGATGCCCGAAGCGCACAGGCAAAATTCGATGCGGTTAAGGAGTATAAGCTAAGAGGCATAAGTTACTGGGCATTAGGCTATCCCTTCCCTCAAAACTGGGTACTGTTAAGAGACAATTTTACCGTAAAAAAGCTGATATGAATCATAACCACCAGTAAAACTGGTGGTTTTCAATTGCAGGAGGAAGTCTATGAACACAGTGAGAGCAGCGCTATAAAGCATACCTCCTATTGCAGAGCAATAACTGCTATAGGAGGTATTTTGTGTTTTATTAGACTTTAATTAATAAGTCTGTGAGCTAGCCGAGATACTTTCTAATTCATCTTTTTCATTCCGACCTGACACCGAAATTATCGGCGTCAGCTCTTTCTAACTTTTTATGGTCTATCCGAAACATTGTTTCGAGCAGGTGCTCATCACTTTAACATTTTAACTACGTTTTTCAGCAATAGTATTTATGAGTTCATATCTTTCCTTTCGCAGTTCTTTGATTGATTCCTGCGATTTTTTTGAGATTATTAAAAAGTTTTAATTATAAAATGGTATTTTTAATTATATTTTTACTCTTTTGGATTATCTTCTTATATCTTCTAAAATCTTGTTAGGCTTATTTGCCTGCTCACTTTTAGGGGCTATTAGCAGAATCCTTTTTATCCACTCTTGCTCCAATCTATTTAATTCTATAAAGACTTCCAGTGCTCTTTTATATTCCTTCATGGATAACAGTATCATCCCTTTATTAAATAAAGCATCTATTGATTTATTATCCATTCGATATGCAAACTCAATCCTGCTAAGTGCTTCCTTCTGCATACCAAGTTTAGAATAGCATATTCCAAGGTTTAATTGTGCTTCGGATTGAAAGTTATTAATATTGAGTGATTTTTCATAATTTTTTATTGCACTTTGATAATCACCAATTTTATAAAAATATAAGCCAAGATAAAAGTATACATCTTCTTCGTCTGGATTTATGATTTCCGCTTTTCTAAAACATTCTAATGCTTCTGGCAACATATTTTTCTTTAAGTAAACTCTGCCTAAATTCATTATTGGTCTTTCCCAATCGGGGAAAGTTTCTATCAAGTATTCAAATGTTTTAGCAGCATTTTCTAAATCATTTAACTCCAAATAACAACACCCAATATAATTTGAACAGGTACGATCTTTCTCTATAAAATTACACTTCTTAAAACTATTTAATGCACATTCGTAATTACCTTCTATATAAAATTTCTCTCCCTCATCATAGTATTTTTCTTGCTCCAAATTTTATTTCACCGCCATCATTTTATTAGTTTGTAAACGCTCTAACGACCATACTAACTCCATCTGAAATTGTAACTCCATCATTTGCTATACCAGCGCCACTCGTTAGTACATCTTCAACTAATGTCCCTCCAATAAGCAAAACACCACCAACTCCTATTAGTACCCTTGTAGCCATACCTATCTTATTGAAGTTTTTATCCTTAAGGTCTTGCCATCCAAAATTATCATCATTTTCTTTTCCATATTTTTTCTTAGATTTATGTGCAGACTTTGAGGCCTCTTCTCTTTCCTTCGAACCACGTTTTCCCCAGGCATTGTTAACATCTCTCTTCTCTCTCTTTTTAGCATCACGTGGTCGCAATCTATCAGTTGCATAGGCGCTTATTATATATTCCTTTGCTGAAGGCAGAACGGATGACAATATAACCTGACCCTTACCCACTTTGGTAGACACGATAAACTCGTGATATACTAAAAGTGAAAGGGATGATCTACATGGGAAAACAATACAGTTCAGAATTTAAGCTTGAAGCAGTAAAGAGAGCAAAGAAAACTGGTGAGCCAATTACAAAAGTGGCTGCAGAGTTGGGGGTAAAGCCGACAACAATGCAGGGGTGGGTGAATAAGTATAGGAAGTCACCAGAATCCCCTTTTCCTGGTAGCGGTAATCTCAGTCCAGATGATGAAAAGTTAAGAAAGCTGGAGAGAGAAGTCAGGGAACTCAAAGAGGAAAATGAAATATTAAAAAAAGCGGCAGCCTACTTCGCCAAGAACCTCAAATAAAAAGGTTTCAGTTTATCAAGGCTAATCGACATAACTATAAAATAGCGAAGCTGTGCAAAGTTCTCTGTGTTTCAAGAAGCAGTTACTATGCATGGGATAAAAGGCCTCAGAGTAAGAGATCAAAGGAGAATATCCGCCTACTAGAAAAAATTTAAGCAATCCACTATAAAAGCGGAAAAGTGTTTGGGTCTGTTAAGATTACCAAAATGATAAATAAGGGTAGCTCTAGCCCTGTTAATCATAAAAGAGTTGAGAGGATCATGAAGGATAACGGTATAAAATCCAGGGTTTCAAAGAAGTTTAAGGCTACCACTAATTCTAATCATAAGCTTCCGGTAGCTGAAAATATCCTTAACCGTGATTTTGCTGTGAACAAGCCTAACGAGAAAATGGTTAGCGATATTACATACCTGTGGACAGATGAAGGCTGGCTCTACGTTGCGGCAATCATGGACCTTTGTGGACAAAAAATTATTGGCTTATCAATGAATGAGAGAATGACCAAGGACCTCGTAATCAACGCACTAAATGACGCTTATCAACGAGCTGGAAAACCAAAGGGAGCAATCCTCCACTCAGATAGGGGATCTCAGTACTGCTCAAATGATCACCAATATTTGTTAAACAGGTATGGTTTTGTATGTAGTATGTCACGCAAAGGCAACTGCTGGGATAATGCTCCTATGGAATCATTCTGGGGCAAAATGAAATGTGAATGGCTCTATGGTAAGCATTTTAAAACCCGCCAGGAGGCTCGTGCAGCTGTATTTGAATATATTGAGATATTTTACAACAGACAAAGAATTCATGCCTCAAATGGCTATCTAACACCTGATGAATATTATATTAACTCATTGAAAAATGCAAAAGCGGCATAAAAAATCAAATATTAAGATATTCTACGGAAAAGCTAGAAATAACGAGTTTATGGTGTCTAGTTTATTGGGGAAAGGGCAACCTTTTGATATGCTGCAGCATTTGTAATACTTCCGTTAGTGAGATTATCGCTGTCATAGCACTCAATGCATCTGCCTCCGTCAACACCGTCGTTTGCAAGTCTCCTTAGAATTAGAAGAGCCCAAAGCCAGTTTCATACTATCATTGGACCCTTCTATTATTAAAAATTTTGATTCTTCACTTATCAGAAATAATCTTTTGTTTAGATTGAAATATTAAGAAATTTTTTTATAAATGATTTTTTAAAACCATACTTTTTTAAAGCATCTTCAACATCGTTGAGTATCGGATCATAGTGATGTTTTTTTCTCTCTTCAACACATTTTTCCAATTTGACATACAGTTCTTTGAACTCTTTATTATTGTGTTTATTTTCTAATTGGCATATTCGGTCTATAATTTTAGTTTCCTCTATATCAATGTTTACCCTAATTATGAAATCATTTATATAATTATCATCATAACCATAATTCTTTAAAAAATCTTCAACATTCTCATATATAGGGTTATAATTTAATTCTTTACGTGCATTTAAACATTCAGTTATCCTTTCATATAGTAATTTAAAACTTTTCTCTTCTTCCATATTATTATACATCGCTCTCTCAATTTCCTTTGTAATATAGTATTCTAATCTTTCTATTACAATAAGTGCATATGGCTTTTTATCCATTATATTCATTTCTCCTTTAATAGACTGGTAATGGTTGTTTAGGCAACGTTAATGTTTTATATATTACATATAAAAATGCAGCTAGTGCAACAGGATCCAATGGAGGAGTTAGGTTTGGAAATATTTGCATATTATGAGTTCGTACTTTACCGTTTGGATATACATGATCATGGGAACCATTGGGATAATGCCTCCTCCATCCTTGGCCACCATCCATATCAAAATCAGGTACCCATACTCTATTGTCTTTATCTAACCATCCTGTTTCTCCATGTGCTCCTGGAGCAGGAACCCTCCGTTTTGCTTTATCTGGATTTTTAGGGGGTTTGTATCCTGTTTCAGGTGGTGGCGGTGCTTGGGGATTTATATTCTCTTCTAAATTAAGAATATTATCCATTTGCTTAAAATCAGCCCAACTTAAAGATTTTGCCCCTGAATAATCATCATATAATGCTCTGAATCCACTAGGGTCACTCATATTAACCGGGTTATTCTTACAATAAACAAATAAATTATGACCTAATAATCCTCCTGCCTCCCCAATAGCAGCATCAGAATTAATAAACCTGCCCCACTCCGGATTATAATACCTGCTTTGCAGATAATACAATGTGGTCTCATTGTCATACCTGTATCCGCGATACCTGTAGGGATTCTTTACGCCAACAGTGCCTGCAAGAGGGCCGGTTACAGATACTTTTCCTCCCCAGGTATCGTAACTGTAAAATACTACCTGAGTCCCTGCGTTGTCTAACAGCCCCGTAATATTACCCACAGCATTCCTTATATAGAAATATTCTACTCCATTTAGGTTCATGGATACAAGCTTACTGCTACTATCGTAGGTAAAGTAAATTTTATCGCTGCCGGTTTCCTCAAAGGTTACTTTGTCGCCGACCAAATGATACTTTGTGATTACTCCGTTAACTGTTTTCTCTGTCCTTATGCCCCTGTCGTTGTATTTAAAGGATATATTGGTTCCGGATTTTACCATTGACTTAAGCTGTCTTCCTTCTTCCCAGGTGAAGTTCCATCCATCATATATCAAAGGATTT